>DATBAY010000113.1:0-3041 GCA_036271295.1 Lacipirellulaceae bacterium
AACGATGACCTGGAAGCGACGCGTGAAGTCGCCGAACGAGGTCTGCGTGGTCTCGGTCAGCGTTTCGGAAGTGCGTTGCGAAATGCGTTGGATCGCCCAACGCCGCTTCTTCCCAATGCCGCTCAACGAATCCAAGTACCTCCCATGCAGGCGCAACCGCAACCAGCAATCAAACAACCGCGGCCTGCCGTTCCTCAACCTGCGCCGCAACCGACGCCGGCGAAGGATGACGATTGATCGGCGCGGTTAGCGACCACTGTTGACGACCTACTCTCCCTTTTACCGCCCAATAATCATGGAAGACTCCTCAATTCGTACCATTGCACATTGCGCTACGTTGGCGGTGTCATTACTCGCCATAATGCCGATTTCCCGCGCGCAGGCTGCGGTCGAAGACGCACGGGCTCGCAAAGTAATCAGCGAAGGCCTCGATTACCTCGCATACAACCAACACAAGCTTGGTCATTGGACAGCCCAAGGTCGTTACCCGACCGCCATGACCGCCCTTGCGGGCCTGGCCTTCCTAAGCGAAGGCTCCACGACAACGCAGGGCAAATACGCCGATAACATTCGCCGCGCCGTCGATTACATCGTCCGGCAAAGTCGCCCCAACGGACTCATCGGCGACCCCGTGCGAGACGACCGTTACACTTACGGCCATGGCTTCTCAATGCTTTTTCTCTCCCAAGTCTTGGGAGACGAAGAAGACGAAGATCGCCGCGCCGAGCTGGTCGACGTTCTCACGCGAGCCGTTCAGTTCACTGGCCAAGCCCAAACGCAAGCCGGCGGCTGGGGCTATGTCAGCGCCAAAGATGGCGGAGGTTTCGACGAAGGTTCGACCACCATCACGCAAGTGCAAGGCCTCCGCGGCTGCCGCAATGCGGGTATTCCCGTGCCGAAGGAAATCATCGACAAAGCCGTACAATACATCAAGGATTGCACGCTCCCCGAAGGCGGCGTGCAGTACAGCTCGAAAGGCGGCGGTGGTCGGCCCGCAATCACCGCCGCAGCGATTGCGTGCCTGTTCAACGCCGGTGATTACGACGATGATTTGGTTCCGCGCATGATGAAGTATTGCGAGCAGAACCTAACCTCGGACAACCGCAACAGCTACGGCCACTGGCACTACGCCCACTTCTACTACGCCCAAGTGCAATACCGCGAAGGCGGCGAAAAGTGGGAGCGATACCGCAACGACGTGCAGGCCAAACTCCTCCGCGAAGCCGCCGAAGTAAAACTCGGCGACAAAACCGGCGTCGAATGGACCCAAGGCTACGTCGGACCCATTTATACGACCGCACTTAACCTGATCATTCTGCAGTTAGATAATGCGTGCCTCCCCATCTATCAGCGATGACGACGTGAGACAAATAAACCCAGGAACGTTTAACTGATGACCGATACCAACGGACACGATGGCTCGATCGCCCGCCTCGGCGCGGCGATGGGCCAAATCAAAGAACAGCTCTCGCGCGTCATCGTCGGCCAGAACGATGTGATCGAGCAAATGCTCATCGCGCTCTTCGCCCGCGGTCACTGCTTGCTCGAAGGTGTGCCCGGCCTCGCGAAAACCCTGCTCGTCAGCACCCTCGCCCGCTCGCTGAATCTCACGTTCAGCCGCATTCAATTCACGCCCGACTTGATGCCCGCCGACATCACCGGCACCGACATTATCGAAGAAAACCGTTCTACCGGCCAGCGCGATGTCCGTTTCCTTGCCGGCCCCATCTTCTCGCATGTGATCCTCGCCGACGAAATCAATCGCACGCCACCTAAAACGCAAGCCGCGCTGCTCGAAGCAATGCAGGAACGCCAAGTGACGGTCGGCCGCATCCGCCATCAAATGTCCAATCCGTTCCTAGTGCTCGCCACGCAAAACCCGATCGAGCAGGAAGGCACCTACCCACTCCCCGAAGCGCAGCAGGATCGCTTCATGTTCAAGGTCCTGGTCTCCTACCCGAGCTTCCAAGAAGAGTTTGAAGTCGCCCGCCGTACCACAGGCGGCGCCGGCGAAGAAGTGCAAGCCGTCCTCTCACCCGATGAAATCCTCCAGCTGCAAGAACTAGTACGAGCCGTGCCGATCAGCGATCACCTCATTCGCTACACGCTCGCCCTGGTTCGCCAAACGCGTGTTCGCGAAGAAGGCGTCCCCGATTTCACTCGCGATCAACTCGCCTGGGGTGCCGGCCCGCGCGCCACACAGTTCCTAATCCTCGGCGCGAAAGCTCGCGCGCTCGTCTACGGCCGGCCCCATGTCGCGCTGGAAGACATCCGCGCCCTCGCCAAGCCGGTGCTCCGCCATCGCATCGTGGTGAATTTTGCCGCCGAGAGCGACGGCATTACCAGCGACAATATCATCGACCAGCTTCTCGACGTCACCCCAACGCACGAAAATGAACTCATCAATGACGGCCGCTTCCAAAAGATCTTTGCGTCCTGAGGTGATCAAGCGGATCGGTCGCCTCGAGATTCGCGCACGTCACATCGTCGAAGGGCTGCTCAGCGGCATGCATCGCAGTCCGTACTTTGGGCAAAGCGTCGAGTTCCTACAGCACCGCGAGTACGCCATCGGCGACGACCTCCGCCGCGTCGACTGGAAAGTCTGGGCCAAGCAAGACCGCCTGTATGTGAAGCAATTCGAAGAGGACACGAATCTCCGCTGCTGCCTGCTCGTCGATACCTCGGCGAGCATGGAATACGGCTCCGGTTCACTCACCAAGTGCGATTACGCCATCACTGCGGCCTCGGCGCTCGCTTACTTGTTGTTGCGCCAACAAGATGCTGTTGGCTGCGCTGTGTTCGACGAAACGGTGCGTCAAACCATTCCCCTGCGCACCAGCACCAGCCATCTGAATACGATCGTTCGCGCCCTTGAACAGCGTGAACCGCACGATAAGACGAAACTTTATGATGTCCTCGCCCGGGTCGCCGAAACGTATCCGCGTCGCGGCATGATGGTCCTCATCTCCGATCTGTTCGTCGACCCGGCCGATATCCAGCGCGGCCTCCGTTTACTTCGCGGACGCGGCCACGATGTCCTT
>DATBAY010000114.1:0-3657 GCA_036271295.1 Lacipirellulaceae bacterium
AGCGCTTGGGGCAGCAAGTGCGAAAAGGCCGAGTCAAATTGGCCGTAGACTTCGTACTCGCGATTAAGATGCGTCCGGGCCGCTGTTTGTCCGCGGTTAATTTCGCTTAGCAACGCTTCCGGACCCTGAGATCCGGCGAAGCCCGAGTGAAATCGGCCGCCAAGCAGGGATACTGTTTCGGCTTCTAATGAGGCCAGCAGTTCGTGCAGAGTGTCTGGCTGTTCGCGGGCGATTTGTTCGATTTGCGATCCGGCGATCAGCAAGTTTGTCGCGGAGCGGCGTGCAAGTTTTTTCCGGAGCGGCTCGCCCAGCATCGATTCGGTTAAGAGCGTAAGGTCGATCACATAGAAGTCGACCGAGTAGACGTGGTTGCGAGCGTCCGCCAGCAAATCGAACGCGCGAGTTAGCTCCTCGCGACTTGTATCTTGTTGGCCGGCGACTGCCGCCTTCGCGGCGGCCGCAGTCGCATTCTCGAAATGCTCTATATCTAAGACCGAGCTGTAACGCATGGCGCGGGTGAGGAGCTCAACTTGCAAATAGGCGAAGCCGAGCGCGAAAAAATCGGCGGCCACTTCATTGTCCACCACATTCGCGTCGATCCCGGCGACGGCCAGGACTGCCGCGACGGTTTCCTGCCGGGAAGCCACGGTTTCGACCGCCGGCGGGTTTTGCGGCGCGGTAGCCCGGAGTCGATCGCACCAATCGCTCGGCATTCGCTCGCGGCTCGGCGGGGGGACGAGCACCAACTCGGCATCGAGAGAGGCGGGATCTGGCGGCTCTTCGGCCTGATGCCATCCAGGCATGCGCTCAGTTGTAGCGATTAATGCGGGATGCCAAAGGGAAGTCCAGGCGGCAAGGAGCTCAGCCGAGGCTTGGTCGCCGAGGTGCGTAGGGAAGTCGTCCCAGCTGTGGCAAGGGAGGATCAGTGAGGCGCGTCGAATGGTCATGGTCGTAACATAATATCTCGCCGCATTTTAAGGCGAAAGTCGCCGATCGGAGTCCATCTGGCCCGCGAGGCCGCTGAGGCGGTCTTCCCGCCAATTCCGGGACAATTCTCAAATGCGCCCGGCCGTTGCTACCCAAGCCAAAATCGACGAGTAGAATAAAGGTTGCCAGCGGCTCGAATTGTTCGAGAGAGATTCTGCGGGCAGCGGGCACGTTACCTAACGTCTTTTCAGAACAATTGTTGAGCAGAGTCGGTGGCTGCCTAGGCGATGCCGCCGACGCACGCTGGATAGCAGCAGCCTGCGCACATAAAGTTTATGAGGCAACCGCCGTTCGACGGAATCGCGGCGGAACAGGGATAGAGGTTCTCGATCATGGCCAAGAGTGGCGCCGTTTGGGGCATTGATATTGGTCAATGTGCGCTTAAAGCGCTGCGTTGCCGGGCGCACGACAAAGACGAACACCGGATGGTCGTCGAGGCGTTCGATTACATCGAGTACCCGAAAATCCTGACGCAGCCGGAAGCCAATCGCGACGAGCTGGTTCGCGAGGCGCTCGAACAGTTCATGTCGCGGAATGACCTCGCGGGAGAGAGCGTTGCGATTGCGGTGCCTGGCCAAAGCGGCCTCGCACGGTTCATCAAGTTGCCGCCGGTCGAGCGGAAGAAAATTCCGGACATCGTCAAATATGAAGCCCGGCAGCAGATTCCGTTCGCGCTCGAAGACGTGGTGTGGGACTACCAACCGCTCGTCGGCAGTGAAGACGAAGGCTACGCCATTGAAACGGAAGTTGGCCTGTTCGCGATGAAGCGCGATCAGGTGGCGCGGCATCTCAAGCCGTTGGAATCAGCCGGCATTCCGGTCGATATCATTCAGCTCGCGCCGCTCGCGATTTACAACTTCATTTGTTACGACCGGATGAATGTCGAGGGACCGTACGACCCTGCGAATCCGCCGACTTCGACCGTAATTATATCGCTCGGCACGGATACGACAGACCTTGTGATCACGAACGGTTACCGCGTCTGGCAGCGCAGTATCCCGATCGGCGGCAATCACTTCACGAAAGCGCTCACGAAAGAGCTAAAGCTCACATTCGCCAAGGCTGAGCACTTGAAGCGGAACGCCATGAAGACTGAGAACCCGAAGGCGGTGTTCCAGGCCATGCGGCCCGTGTTCAGCGACTTGGTGGCGGAAATTCAGCGATCCATCGGGTTTTTTACGAGCAATAATCGCAATGCGAAGCTCGGTGATATGGTCGCGCTCGGCAACCCGATGAAGCTGCCGGGCCTGCAGCGATTCTTGACTCAGAATCTCGATCAAGAAGTGAAGCTGATCGACAGTTTTAACAATCTTGTCGGCGGCACCGCGACGGCTGGGCCACAGTTCAAAGAGAATCAGCTGACGTTCGGCGTGGCTTACGGGCTCTGCGTTCAAGCGCTGGATAGCGGGCAGCTGCGCACGAATTTGCTACCGGAGGAAATCGTCACAACGCGGTTGGTTAAGGCTAAGAAACCGTGGGCGGTTGCCGCGGCTGCATTGTTGCTCGCCGGACTCACGATCAACTTCTTCGGTCACTATTCGGCGATGCTGACCTCCGACACCAGTGATCCGCAAATGTCGCAGGAACTCAGTGCAGCGAAAAGGGCTTCGGAGGAGGCCAAGAAATTTGCCAGCGAAAACGCGGAACTAAAAACGAAGTTCGAAACGATCAGGGCGATCGGCAATGGGTTGCAGAGCAATGTCGATGGTCGTTTGCTGTGGTTAGAGGTGTTGAAGGCGGTCGACGCCGCGCTGCCGAAGGACACGCGACCGCCCGAGCAACGCAAGGAGACCGATGAAGATCTTGCCAAGCGGCCGGAGTTGCACTTCCAGTCGATGGACTGCGAATACTTTGCCGACCTCACGCCCTGGAAGAACAGCATTGCTCCGTACTTAGTGAAGTCACCCGCGCCTGCGGCAGCGGCCCCAGGCGCTGACGCGGCTGGCGCGGCCGCAACTCCCGCGGGGCCAGGTGCGGCACCGGCAGCTCCGGTTGCCGCAGCCCCGCCCGCCGATGCAGCTGCGCCGGGTGCGCCACCTGCCGAGGGCGCCGCCCCTGCCACAGGCGGATGGGTCTTCGAGCTGCGTGGATACCATCTGCACAACAATTTGACGGATAAAAACATTGATGTCGGCGATGAGGGGGAGAAGTTCGTCCGGGAGACCTTCATCAAGAACTTAGAAACCGGCAAAGTATCTCTGCCCGATGGTCCGGGTGGTCAACCAGTCGAGGTTCCCATTGCCGATTTGGGAATTCATTCTCCCGTGGTCGTCACGAATCAAAAGGTGTATCCGGTAACGTACATGGCCGAGCCGGTGGATTCGTCCAATGGCAGTGTGCCGACGGGGCCGGAGGGCGTCGCGATGTCGGCCGGCGCGGGTACCGACGGACCGAAGACATTCAAGTTGCGACAATACGATTTCATCGTTCAATTCTGTTGGCAACCCCAACCGCGCGGGCACCGCTTGGAAAAAATGGCGGAAAAGAAGGCACCGGCGACCGGCGAAGCGCCTGCCGGCACAGCGGCGGCCGGCGACGAAGCAGCCAACACGAAGCCGAGCTCTTAGGAATTAGCGAACCATGGATCAACTACGCACCGCGCTGGCCTGGCTAAAGCGTCATCACTTTTGGGTGTTGATCGGGTTTGTCGTACTTATCCCACTCGGGTGT
>DATBAY010000115.1:0-8307 GCA_036271295.1 Lacipirellulaceae bacterium
GTCTCCATCGATTCCGGTGGAGTAAGCAAAGTGACCACCACCCAAACCACGGTCGTAATCGCCACCGTGGTGATCATCAAATAGGCGAACTGTTGCGGGTTATCGCTGTCCCAATGTGGACCATAGCCCGATTGCAAAAACAGTGAAACCGCCGCCGCCGCGATCATCGCGGAAATCTCCGACCAGGCGTTGATCCGCCACCAGAACCACCGCAGCAGCAGCACGGTACCAGTTCCTGCCCCCGTCACCATCAGCAATTTCCACGCGTACTCGATCGATGACAAATACGCCGTAACGAGCAGCGACAACAACATCAAGCAAACTGTCATAACTTGCGATGCAATCACGTAATGCCGGTCACTCGCACTCCGCGTTATAAATCTTCGATAAAAGTCATTGATCACGTACGACGCGCCCCAGTTGAGCTGCGTGCCGATCGTCGACATATACGCCGCCGCAAACGCCGCGATCATGAAGCCGCGCAGCCACGTTGGGAATACGTTCGGGTCCATCAACACCTTAATATAGCCCGCCTCTTTGTCGGTAAGCGACGGATAGAGAACGATGGTCGCCAACGCGGTGATAACCCAGGGCCACGGTCGCAGGGCGTAGTGCGCTACGTTGAACCACAGCGTCGCAAGCACGCCGTGTCGTTCGTTCTTCGCCGAAAAAATCCGCTGTGCAACGTAGCCACCGCCGCCCGGTTCGGCGCCCGGGTACCACGTGGCCCACCAACTAACGCCGAGGTATACGCACAATGTCACAAGCGGCATCCACGCCGAATTCATTTGTGGGAAGAAGTCGAGCCGCGAGCCCGCCTGACCGCTGGCCACGTCGAGCGTCGTGATTTGTGCTTTCAGCGAATCAATTCCACCCACCGCCTTCACGGCGCAAACCGCCAGTAGAATCACCATCCCCATTTTCAGCACGAACTGAAACAAGTCGGTCACAAGCACGCCCCACAGGCCTGAAATCGTCGTGTAATAGGCGGTAAAGATCAAAACGCCGATCAGCACCAGCAGCGATACGGGGTTTTCGAAGCCAAACTTGTCGTGCAAGAATCCGGCCCAAGCCGTGCCAGACGCCAACGGATCAAGCTGCAACGTTTCGTGCAGAATCTTGATCATCGCCAGATTTACCCAACCCAAAATGATGCAATTGACCGGAATGCCAAGGTAAAGAGCGCGAAACCCGCGCAAGCACGCCGCCGGCTTGCCCGAGTAGCGGAGCTCGGCGAATTCGATGTCGGTCATTACACCGGCCCGCCGCCACAGCCGCGCGTAAAAGAACACCGTGAGCATGCCGCTCATGACCATGTTCCACCACAGCCAGTTGCCGGCGATGCCGTTCTTCGCCACGAGCCCAGTGACGAGCAACGGCGTATCCGCCGCAAACGTCGTGGCCACCATCGAGGTGCCCGCCAACCACCACGGTACATCCCGCCCGGAAAGAAAAAACTCGCTCGTGCTGCCCCGCGCCCGGCGCGCGTAGTACAGCCCAATCCCGAGATTGAAAAGAAAATAAAGCGCGATGACCGTCCAATCGAGCAGCGTCAGTGTCATGGGCAATGATCAGAAAAGGTTGAGTTCGACAAAATACCAAATCGACGCGCGGCCGTACGTCGACGCTTCTTATCGCATCCGCCGTATCCCCAGAACGACGAAACTTCCCAGCACAAGCGAGCACATAGTCGCCGGTTCCGGCACTTGGCTACCAACGCTTACCCCACTTCCTGGGCTCGCCGCATGCTCCCGCCAAATCAAATAATCGGCCAAGTCCACGACTCCGTTCCCATTGGCATCGGCGCGTAAATCGGTGGTCGATCCAAACGTCGACCGCCAAATGTCGTAGTCAGCGTCGTTCATCTCGTGGTCGCCATCGAAATCTCCCATCAGCGTTTCATTCTTTAGAAATGCCGTTCGCAACAGCGAATTCGGATTTGTTGGATCCAAGTCCTGTCCCAGCTCCCAGATAAACACATCCTGCAAACCACGATCGTGTGCAAACTGCACCCGCTGAGCCGCCAAAGCTGGGCCAGGTAGCCAATACGTTTGCCCTTGGTAGGAATAGTAATCGCCGGGGCCGGGTCGAGAGGGATCGGGCGGCAGAAGCGTTCCGCCGCTGACGAGGTCGCTGTACGTGGCTGTCGCATCAGCACCCGTTACGGTATGAGCGTAAAAAGGCAAGCCGACACCGATGTCTGCCGCAGGCACGTTATTTCCCCAACTGCCAAACACCCAATTCCGATCATTGTGCGAGCCGGCAGGCTCGGTCCAGGCATCGACAGAATTAGTCACATAAACCGGCAGCGAGTGTTCGCCTTGATACGCATTCTCCGGATCGTTGCCCCACCACCCCAGATCGTAGGTCATCAGTGACACGCCGTCGATTGCGTTTGGGCCGTTGAAAACGCTATTTGAAATTATCACAGTCGGATCAACGACCGCATAAACGCGCCGGTTAGCGCCGATCGCCGTCTTGATTCGCGTAAGCATGTCGGGGTAGGACGTTGTCCGCTCAACTCCCGCATCGGGATTTTCCCAGTCGATGTCAACCGATGTCGCGCCGGTTGTATCCAGCAGCGATTTCACGTTCTGAGCGAAAGTCGAGCAGAGATTGCAAGGAACGCCTTTCACCGTGCTTGCGATATTCGTAAACGTCGCATCTTGTCCGGCGCCTCCGATCGTGATGTCTAGCCGCGGGCGTTGAGCGGGCGGAAGCGTGTTAATGATGTGCTGGATCAACGTTATTCGATCCAAATTCTGTTGGAGCGAACCGGTGCCCGACTGTGGTACGATCGTTCCGTTGCTGGCAGCCGTCAGACCAAAATAACGAACCTCGTTGAGCATCGAAAGTTGGGTCGGCAGGATATTATCTTCATAGCTCTGACTCATTCGGTAGGAAGGCACATAACCGATCAAATCCACCGCCGAGACGCGACACTCGCCGAGCAGCAAAAAGACGACGGGGTACAACAAGATAACTCGAATCAGTACGCGCATGTGCCTTCGTCCGTTCCGCAAAAGCAAACATTTTTCAATACCGTTTAATATATCGCGAAACCCAGGAACTAGGCAAGTTTTTTTACTATATTCCTGTTGTGGTAACCTGCATTTGCGGTCGCAGGCGATTCTTCAGGGGTAATTTCGCCGCCGCAGATCGAAGAGGGAACTAATGAAGTCCTCAACTCGGGTACGAAGTCATTCGTGCGCCCGCCTTTCGCAGCAAACGAAGGCTCTCGCATTCATTTTTTTATTTCTATTTTGCTGCGAACTTCCGAAGGCACACTCGGCAATCGTTTCCACCAGCGGCAGCGTCGTTCAGATCGCTCCCCCCACGAGCGTTAACTTGGGTGCCCTCGAAAGCGACACATCTGCCGAACTATTCGCGGAGCGGTCGTCCGTCCTGCTCGCGAACTCTCTTAATGCGGATGTCAGTCATCCCGGAGCCGTCAATTCTCAAGTAACTTTAAGCCCAAGCCCTATTGCCGCCGGGCAGCGTGTCGATAGTTACCTGATTCACGCCGATCCGGTTGGCCCCGGGAGCACAACCTCATTTACGTATGAAGGCTCGGTCACTTTCGACACGCCAATACTCGGCCTCATGTGGAGCGACGGAACCCTCGACGCCTCGGACCCAATTCTGGGCTCGCCCGCGACGGTGTACGGACCAGACACCATGTACCGTGGGTACGAAGGCCCGGGCCTGACTAGCCCAAGGGATTCGCTCGTACTATCGCAAGACCGCCTTACGCTTAACTTCGCGCTCCGCACGACAGAATATTACGACGAGCTCCGAATCGTAACGGCTTCGATTCCAGAACCAGCGACAATTTCACTGCTCGCTTTACTCCCCCTAACGCTGTCTCGACGTCACTGCATCTCGCGATCGCAACACCGCCTACAACAACCCCACCCATCACAATAGCCGGCGGGCCACGCCCGCCGGGCAGCGCGCAACATTGTCCGACAGCTGCTGCACCCAACAAAAAAACCCCCGGCTTTCGCCGAGGGTTTTTGAATGCCGGGGTCGCCAACTTCGACAAGCTCGAAGGGCAACCCAGCTTTTTTGTTTCATGATAGTGCTTACGCACTCTTCGTTTGTGGCTGTTCGAACACCGGCTTATTGCCGTTGACTACGTCATCCGTAATCACATATCGGCTGCCCCGCGGCTGTTCCGGTAGGTCAAACATAATGTCGAGCATCACGAGTTCGATGATCGACCGCAGACCACGTGCACCAGTCTCGCGCTCCTGAGCCTTCTTAGCGATGGCTCGTAGCGCTTGGTCGGTAAACTGCAGACCTGCTTCTTCCATCGCGAACAACCGCTCGTACTGCTTCGTGAGCGCGTTTTTCGGTTCGGTCAGCACCTTCATCAAGGCGTCTTCATCAAGCGGCGTAAGGGCCGTGATCACCGGCAACCGGCCAACCAGCTCGGGGATCATGCCGAACTCGATCAAGTCATCCGCGTTCACATGCGGCAGCGATTCCGCCATGCCCAAGTCCGTGTGCGACTTCGAGTCTTGCGTGAAACCAATCGACCGCTTGCCAAGCCGCTTGCGGATGATGTCGTCCACGCCGGTGAAAGTACCGCCGCAAATGAACAGGATATTTGTGGTGTCAATCTGGATGTATTGCTGCTCGGGATGCTTCCGGCCACCTTGCGGCGGAACATTCGCCGTGGTGCCTTCGAGCATCTTGAGCAAAGCTTGCTGCACACCTTCGCCCGAAACGTCACGAGTAATCGAGACGTTCTGGCTCGTCTTGCCGATCTTGTCAATTTCGTCGATATAGAGCACGCCACGCTGCGCGGACTCAATATCGAAATCAGCGGCATGCAACAGCTTCAACAGTAAGTTTTCAACGTCTTCACCGACGTAACCAGCCTCGGTCAGCGTCGTGGCATCGCCAATCGCGAACGGCACGTTGAGGCTCTTGGCCAGCGTTCGGGCAAGCAAGGTCTTGCCGCAACCGGTCGGGCCGACGAGCAGGATGTTCGACTTGTCAATTTCGACATCCGACTCATCTTCAGCGGCAACGAGCCGCTTGTAGTGACTGTGAACAGCGACCGAGAGAACTCGCTTCGCTTTTTCTTGCCCGATGACGTACTCATCGAGCTGCGTCATGATCTCGCGAGGCGAGGGAATACGCGTGAAAAGTTGTTTGCTGGTACCGCGTCGTTTACGTTCCTGATCGAGAATGCTTTGACACAACTCGATGCATTCGCCACAGATATAAACGTCGCCAGGTCCTTCGACCAGCGGCCCCACATCTCGATAGCTCTTGCGACAGAACGAACAGAACGCGTTCTTTTTTGTAGTGCCGCCGCGGCGTGTTGTACCGCTGATATCCCGGCCCGTAGGCATTCGAAACTCCTTCCCGGTTGACGACAACCTCGAGCGAACGCTCGCCCGAGCATCATTGCCGCCTGATATATCCTATGATGTCACTCGCTTTTGGGCGAATTCGGTCCGAGGCTCGATTCCGTTCGGTGGTCTACTTCCCTACCACAGCGTAGGAGTGGAATCGATGTTTCTTCGAATCGTTCGCTCGCGTGCGTCCGGAGGAGCTTCCTTGTCCCCAGTTGCGTTTTGCGCCGCGGCGGACAACGCCGCGGCCGTAACTCAATCCTCGCTACTCACTACGCCAGGCGAACACTTCTCGTTCGCCGCTAGCGCCGTAACGTAGTTCTCTGTCATTGCTGGCGTGCCCGCTCCAATCGGTCCGGTCAAGTGTCACCGGCGCGACCGTTGCAAGCATCCTTAACTCGTCTGGTCGGTATCGCTTAGCTCGGCATCGAGTTGCGTTGCTAGCTTCGTTTTAATAGTTCGGTATTCGTCGTCGCTCAAACTACCCCGACCATGCAGTTCTCGGAACTTTGTTAGCAATTCAGCGGCCTTCGGTCGGGTGTCGTAGGCACCACCGCGCCACTTTCTCAGCGCGACGAACGCCAGGGCCGATAATGCGAATATTACCGCAAACCAGAGCGCGGCCTGAGACAACGGATGACGGAACAATTCGGTCATGCCACCGGTCGGCTGCCGATGCAAAGTTTTGCTAGCCCACGACTCTTACCCAATCGATATATTATGCGCCGCAGGCAAATTCTGGTCTAGAACAACGCTGTCAGTGCCCCTTTCCGCTCGTCCCGCCCCAGCTTTGCCGGGCACTCCGCCTTCCAGGTCCCGATAAAGATTCTGGGAGACTGCGCGATTTTCCATTTAGGCAGACGGACACGTATGTCGCGGTCGAAACGACTTCAATCGGTTAAACGACTCCTTGCCAGCCGCACGCTCGCCGAGCTGACGACGTTCGTCTACCGCTGCGCAATCTTTGCCGTAGTCTGCGGTCTCGCCATCCCGTCCGCCATGGCTCAACCGCTTGCCGCGCCAGCCGTTGCGCCGACGTTTATCCCAACGCCGATTTATTGGAAACAGAATCTGTTTCTCATCCCGTATCAATGGAGTTCCGCCGCGCAACCGGCGGCCGCTCAGCAAGTCATCTTGTACGTCTCCAAGGACCACGGCGCGACCTGGCAAAAAATCAGCGAGGCCAAACCGCAAGTTAAGGCCTTCAACTATCGCGCCGAGGCCGACGGCGAATACTGGTTCGACGTCCGCACGATAGATAACCTCGGCCACTCGTCCCCGTTCGGCCCCTTCCAGCCCGAACTCCGCGTAATCGTCGATACCACGATTCCGCGCATTGAGGAGTTCCGCGCCGCGCCAAACGAAGCCGGTGCAATCGAGATCCAGTGCCGCGCGACGGATGCGAACCTCGATCCGACTTCGCTCCGCCTCGACGTGCAGCTTACTGCCACATCCATCTGGCAGCCCATCGTGCTCGAGCCCGTCGCCACCGCAGCTTCTCCCCCAATTTTCCAAGGCCGATGGCAACCGCCTGCCGGCGCTCACCCGATCGCGCTCCGCGCTACGATCTCCGACCGGGCTGGCAATTCCGCCGTCTATCAAGTCCCGCTCGCGGCCACGCCACCCATGCTCGGACCGGCGCTCTCCCAACCGGGCGTAGGCGCGATGAACACGAACGTTCCACTCTCCGCGCCCTCGACCACCAGCCTCCGCAACTCGCCGCAATCTGCTGTTCCACCCGCACAATCCTGGCCTGCTCAGTCGGTCGCCGGCGCTCCCCTCCAACTTTGGACGAGCGGCAAAGCCTCCGCCGACGACGGCGTCACCGCCTACGGCAATCCCTCGATCTCAAAATCGCCATCCGTCGCGCCGAACACTCCGGCATCGGTTGCCGCCGCTTCGCCGCCCGCTCAGTCACGCGTCCCCGCTCAATTCGCCGACGCCGTCAAAACCAGCGATAACGGTTGGACATCACTGTTGAACGCCACCCCAGCCGGCCCATCATTCGCTCCGCTGGAGCCCTTCCGGCAACCATCGGCCGACGCATCTCGCGCGACGGCCGCCGGACCGTCTCTGCTACCGTTGCCGCTCGTCGCACAACCAGTCGCCGCGGCGGTCCCAGCTATAACCCCCGTCGATTCTCCCCCGTCACCGACTCACACACCAACCTCACCGCCGAAACTCGTCGGCTCGCGCACCTTCGCACTGGAATACGATCTCGATGATACCGGCCGCGACGGCATCGCGCGCGTTGAGCTCTGGGGAACCCGCGACGGCGGCCAAACTTGGAACCGCTACACCGTCGACGACGACAACCGCAGCCCGCTTGTCACCACGGTCGATAACGAAGGCCTTTACGGATTCAAAATCCTCGTACAGTCCACCGGCGGTCCGCCGATCAACCCGCCACGCGCCGGCGACGAGCCCGAGTTGTGGGTCTCCGTCGACCTGCATCGCCCCACCGTCGAGCTTACCTCGATCGAACGCGGCGAAGGAAACTTAAGCGACCACCTCATCCTGCATTGGCGCGCTCAAGACAATAACCTCGAAGCCCGGCCGATTGCCCTGTTTTTCAGCAGCCGCCCCACCGGCCCCTGGTCCGCGGTCGCCACGAACCTGGAAAACACCGGCAACTACGCCTGGCGCGTCGAACGCTACGTGCCGAGCCGCATCTATTTGCGAATCGAAGCTCGCGACACCGCCGGCAATCTCGCCGCCTTCCAAACTCGCGAACCTGTCGAAATCGATGCCACTCACGCTGGCGCTAAGCTTCGAGCGCCATCGGCCGGCCCGACCGCCGCCAACAGCCACGGGGCGATCCGCCAATAAAGGCCACTGCGTGTGGGGGCGCCTGCGACGCCCAACGCCACCGCCCATCACTTCACCAAGATAATCGATTCCGTCTCGTCCAATATCTTGGTGAACGCCGTCTGCAGCT
>DATBAY010000116.1:0-3012 GCA_036271295.1 Lacipirellulaceae bacterium
ACCGGCACGCGAAACCAATGTCAACAATATCATCTAATTCATTAGATGGACTTTTTCCAACCGCCGCCAACAATTCGTTCATTCCTCGCGATTTATCGCATTCCGCAAGTGGCCAAAAAACGTTGTCGAATCGCGTTTCCCTTTGTGTTAGGCTGCGACACGAAATGACCGTTCGGGCGTAGCTGCCGTTGCGCTCGCCGATCAGGTCGGGACTCGAGACCGAGCAGCGCCGCAAACGCCTCCGCTCGTTCCACCCCCGGCACTCGGCCCCCTAGGGATCTCAGCGATTATTCCCGCACGGTTGGGTATAGGACGCCCAGCGCCCCGCGCTACCCGTCCGCGCCCCAGAGGGCCCTTCATTTTTTTATTAGAATGAAAGAACCACCGACAAAGAAAACCCCTAACCGATTACCAAAACAAACCACCCGTTTCTCCATTCGCTTGCGGTTTAGCTCAACCAGCAACCGCAACCCGCGATCACACTCCACCCATGCCCCCCAATCCAAATCCACCCGACCCTGCGCGCACTGATGCCCACCCCGCGCGCACGGCTGCGCTCGATTGGCTCCTGGGCCGCATCAACTACGAGCGCACCACACTCCCCTACCTCTCGCGCCAGCTCAAGCTCGATCGCATGCGCCAGCTCCTCACCCGCCTCGGCCAACCCGACGCCGGCCTCAAGATCATTCACGTCGCGGGCACCAAAGGCAAAGGCTCCACGTCGGCCATGATTGCCGCAATGCTCACCGCTGCTGGCTACCGCACTGGCTTTTTCAGCTCGCCCCACCTGGAGCGCATCGAAGAACGGTTCGCCGTCGACGGCGAACTCTGCACGGCCGACGAACTCGTCGCGCTCGTAAGCCGCGTCCGCGCCGAAGTGCGCGCCATGGATGAAGAAGCCGCCGCCGATGGGGGCGACTCAGATGGCGGGCCGACCTATTTCGAAATCACCACCGCCATCGCCCTGTTGCACTTTGTCGAACGCCAAGCCGACGCCGCCGTATTAGAAGTCGGCCTGGGCGGACGCTTGGATTCCACCAACGTCTGCCTGCCCGCCGTCAGCGTCATCACCTCGATCAGCTTTGACCACATGCGGCAACTCGGAAACACCTTGGCTGC
Source organism: Lacipirellulaceae bacterium (assembly GCA_036271295.1). Taxonomy (GTDB): domain Bacteria; phylum Planctomycetota; class Planctomycetia; order Pirellulales; family Lacipirellulaceae; genus JABDGM01. Next base: position 1,120 of record DATBAY010000116.1, read on the forward strand.
CATCGCCGGAGAAAAAGCGGGGATTATCAAACCTGGCGTACCCGTCGTGTGCGGCGTAACGAACGAAGAACCGCAAACCGTCATCGCCAACATCGCTCGCGAGCACGGCTGCCGCTTACTTCAAATCAGTCGCGATTTTCACTTCAAATATCACCCCGCAAACAAAACAAAAGAGGGAGACACGGAGAAGGGGAGAGGGGGAGATTTTGCCTCTCACTCCCTGTCTCCTTGTCTCCTTGTCTCCCCCTCGATCGATTTCCAGTCCACGATCGCCGGTCAAGAAATTGCTCTGGAGAACGTTGAACTTGCGATGCGCGGCCCTCATCAAGCCGCCAACGCAGCGATTGCTCTGGCAACCGTGGCCGAACTTCGCCACCAAGCCTGGTGCATTTCGACAGACGCGATGCGTGCCGGGTTGGTACAAGCTTCCCTCCCCGGCCGCGTCGAAATTCTATCTGGCACACCAGCCGTCGTGCTCGATACGGCTCACAACCCGGCCTCCGCTCGCGCCTTCGTGGAAACTCTCGCCGAAATACCCTCAACAGTTCGGCGTTCCCTGATCGTCTCCATCAGCCACGATAAAGATGTGCCGGCCGTCATTCGCGAATTGGTCCCTCACTTTCCACGAATCATTGTTACGCAGTACCAGGAAAACCCGCGGGCAGTGCCCGTCCAAACCCTAGCCGAAATCGTTCGCACCGAATTGTCCGATCACACAACCGAATTGATCACCTGCCCCACGCCTCAAGCGGCCTGGCAATTCGCGGTTGAGTCCGCGACGCCCGGCGAATTGTTTTGTATTACTGGATCGTTCTTCCTCGCTGCCGAAATGCGTCCGCTGGTTCTCAAAACTCACGCGGCCGAAACGTTAATTCCCGTGATTCGATTGTGAGGTGCACCCGATTGTTGTTCGCGTTCCATCCGCACTTCTTCTTGCAGCTTTTGGATCAGCTGAGCGACATACGGATCCGCCCAAGGCAACACGTCGCGAACGATCGCGCCACTCGACATTCCATTTCGCTTTAATTCACTCACTGCTAACACCGTGCAACGAACTCGATTGAAAGCAACCATGCCACATTCCCCCGTCTCAGTGAAAAGACTTGTTGATAAGTGCGAGTGACCATTTGACTGGATCACTCGCGGTACTTCCTGTGACGAGGTCAGTTCGTGGAGAACCGTAAGCGTCCTGCGTCGGAGAGTACCATCGCCAATCCCCTTGGCGTTGAATGGTGATAATGCACAGTCCGTGCCAAAGGCGGGCCAGCGCCGCAATGACTTTCACTGCGGTTCGCAAACGCCTGCAAAATAACCACTTACGAATCTTGACGGCGGCGTGCCCGGCAAAGTCGCACGCTATCAACGGGCGGCGAAATTTACGTTTCGCAAGAAAGCTCTACAAAACCGCGGAATTCAAGGCTTGGAGCTTTGTAATTTAGACACGAGGCCACGTACCGCTAAATCCAGCGGCTTGTCCGCAAAGTCAGCCGCTTTGCCGGAACTTTCGTTACCCTCATCACGCTGATCGCGATATGACCGAAACCCCGCATATTCATCCGCCGATAGCTTGCACTCATAGCCAGCATCCGGCGAAACCGCCCAAACGCCCTCGGTCGAGTTACTATCTTCTCGCTGAATGTTGGCCCCGCTCGGTCGCCAGAAACGAGCCCACGTCAGTTTCAGCAGCCCGGTACCAACCGGGAGAAGTTGTTGCACGGTCCCTTTGCCAAACGATCGTTCACCAACGATTACCGCGCGATGATGATCCTGCAAGCAAGCCGCCACAATCTCCGCGGCACTTGCGCTATTCTGATTCACAATCACTGCCAGCGGAAGTTCAACGTACTTGCCGTCCACCTTCGTGGCATACCGCTGCAACAGCACATCACCGCG
>DATBAY010000117.1:0-3539 GCA_036271295.1 Lacipirellulaceae bacterium
TCGCAAGATCACGGCCAAACTCGGCGAAGAGATGAGAGGTGCCACGGTGCAGATCAGGCGGCAGAGTTTGACAATTTGCCGCTGAACGGGCAAGCGATGTTTTGGCTGCACGCTGGCATGCAATTGCGATAGCACCGCTTCCTTTTCGTTCAGAACTTTTTCACACACGATCCCCATTCCTCGAACATTAGCCCTCCTATGCTTGATATCCTCGTGATTGCACCGCACCCCGATGATGCAGAATTGGGCATGGGTGGGGCCATATTGAAGTTCAAAAAAGAGGGGCGACGGGTCGGGATTCTGGATCTGACGAGCGGCGAACCGACGCCGCATGGGACGCCGGAATTGCGCAAGCGCGAGACGGCGGCGGCGACGGCGATCTTGGGGATCGATTGGCGGGAGAACCTAGGGCTGCCGAATCGATCGCTCGAGGCGACGATTGAAAACCGGGCGAAGCTCGCGGGCGTGATTCGGCAGCAGAAGCCGCGATGGTTGTTCGCGCCGTATTGGGAGGATGCGCACCCCGATCATATTGCGGCAACGGCGCTCGTGGATGCGGCGCGGTTTTGGTCCAAGCTCACGAAGACCGATATGCCAGGTGAGCCGCATCATCCGCAGCGGATTTACAACTACTATTGCGTCCACTTGAAGATGGCGGCGCAGCCGGCGTTTGTGCTCGATATTAGCGACGAATGGGAGCAGAAGCTGGCGGCCATTAAGTGCTATGAGAGTCAGTTTATTACCGGTCGGCCGACTACGCCGCCGGTGTTCGTTGATGCGCTGCGCGATGAGGCGGCGTATTGGGGGAAGGCGATCGGCACTCGGTATGGCGAGCCGTTCAATTGCCGTGAGCCGATTGGGCTGAACTCGATGGGCGGGTTGATTTAGAAAGCGTGGTGCGAAGTGAAACTGCAATTTTCGCTACGTGCGCTGTTATTTGCCCTCACGGTCGCGGCGGTGATCCGTGCCTTCGTCGGGACGCATCCGCGCGTAGCGCTTGGCGCGCTCGTATTTGCGTTTCTAATCCTGCAATCGGCGAGCGGAATTCTGATTAGTTTCGCGGAGGCTTGGCCTGAATTCAAAAAGTCCAAAGTCGCAAAAGGATTGGACGGAACGCGCGTACAAATGACGGACGAATCGCGAGAATGAGTCGTCCAGGCTTCCAATTCTCGACGCGAGATTTGCTGATCGCCACAACGATCATCGCGGTAGCGCTCGCGACCGGCGTACATTTCGCTGGGGTCGCGATTGTCGCTGTGTTGATGGGTGCTTTGCAGGGGATGATCTTACTCGCCGGCGATTGGCTGATTCGGCCGAAGAATCGCCGTGCGCTGGCATTTATTACGGCGCTTTCATGGATTACGCTCGGTTGCGGGCTCACGATCATTGCGATCAAGACTATTGCAGATGCAAGCGATACGAGCGCATTGCCGTTTGGTTGGCTCGCGATCGAAGGTTCGTTGCTACTCGGCGCGGCGGGGGCATTTTTGATGGCGCTCTATCGTTGGCGGAAGCTGGGCAACTAAGGCCGCGAGAATTTGTAAACGTGCACGTCGTAGGGTGCGAACCAGTCGCTGAACGCTCCGTCTTTTGCTTCGACCGTGCGAGGTGCTTCGTAGAGCACGTCCCCTGCCCCGACTTCATGTGGTAGTCCGGTGAACTTCGTTTCGAAGGTTTTTTGGGGATCGCGGCTGCAAGCGAGTACGTAAACATCGTGGTCAACTTCGCGGACGCAGAGCTCGATTGAGGCATTGCTCGATTTCACGGGGAGTTTTGAGTCGGGGGCGCACAGCTCTGCGGCCAAGGGGCTTTTATCGCCAACTTCTTCGATGACGGGTCGCAGGACGCGGTCCCAGAACGTCCAGTTGTAGCCGAGCGGTTTGTCGCGCTCGTTTAGTGTCGACGCGATGCCGCCGCCGAAGTAGACGAGACCGCGAGCGCCGTTGATGATCGCTTCATAGGTCATGAAGCGTTCTTGCGGGAAGGTGGGAAATCGGAGCGTACGTCGCGACGAGGCAACACCGCTCCAGGCGACTTGAAGAGTGAGCCAAATAGGCTTCTTTTGGTCGACTACACGAAGCATCTTCAATGTGTAATCGCCGACGGCGGAGAGGTCTTTGTTCTCTTTGGGGTCGATAAAGTGATTGCCCGGCGGGTATCCGATCGGATAGACATCTACTCCTCCAATGTCGTAAGTAACGTTATACGGACGAAGGTCATCGATCGTGCCACGTGGTGCTTGCGCGATCCAGACGGGGTGACTTGGGTCTTCTTCTTTGATAATGCGATAGGCGTTCAAGAGCGGCTCGACTGCTTCGTGACCCCACTGGGGCTCGTCGGCGCCTTTCCAAACTCCCAACGACGGCGAATTTCGGAACTTGCGAATGAAATCGCGAAGCCGATCCGCCCTAACGGATGCTTTATCTTTAATGGAGGACAGCTCGTTGAGCGTTGGAGCGCAGAGCATGCCGGCCTCGGCGGCAACCATTAAATATTCATCTTGCCGCGCGATTGCGGCGTCGTCCCAGCGTCGGCTGTCACCATCGGAGTTTCGCGGCGGCGACGTGCGGATGAGAGCTGCACCTGCATCGCGAAATTCTTGCCAAGCGGTTTTACCGTTGGGTGCTTTCGCGACTGGTTCCGGAATCACACTTAGCATGATCGGGAACACTTGCTTGCCGTCAATCGACAAGGCATGGGAATTCGTGATCTGGACCTTTTTATCCGCGGCATTTGCGATTGAGACTGTGTTACATAGCAGCCAAACGAGCAGGCTGGTAAATTGCCGATTGCGCATCTTTCACATTTCCGCTTTAGTCCCTGCAGAGATATCGCCACACGACGAATTGCGCGGGGTTCTTATTCAGTTCAGCATGCTATCGCCGTAATCGCCGAGATGCAAACTGGGCAGTGGAACCCACGTTTTCAAGCAGGCGAAGTACCTGCGATCCGCCGGAGATGCTTGTTTCTCTCAAGCCTTATCCATCCGCTGTCGATAACCGTAGCGCGCACGTCTCCGTGCGCGCGTACGTTTTGCTAGCAGGGGGGCTGGATTGGCGTTCGCTATCCGGCCAATGCTACGCCGTCGATCAACTCGTCGATCTCTTTGCGCTGTCATGCTGGCTTGCATGCTGGTGGTGGGCGATGGCGGCTGCGCGCTGATCGTGCCCGATGTGAGTCACGAGCCGGTGATTCACAATCCGTTTCCGCAATTGAGCAAAGTTGCCGTTGCGCCGTTCTTCAATTTGAGCGATGAGAAGACGGTTGATGGGCGTAAATTCGCGCTTGCGTATTTTGCCGAGCTGCAATCGATTCAAGGCTTCGAGGTCGTGCCGCTGGGCGTGACGGAAGAAGCGATCATTGCGCATCGCGTGGATCTTTCGAAGCCGAGCGAAGCGCGTCGGCTCGCCAATATCTTGGGCGTCGATGCGGTCGTGATTGGTTCGGTGACGGACTACACGCCGTACTATCCGCCGCGGTGCGGGTTGCGCGTGGAATGGTACGCGGCGAACCCTGGATTCCATGAGATTCCGGCTGGT
>DATBAY010000118.1:0-10299 GCA_036271295.1 Lacipirellulaceae bacterium
CGGCCGAGGCCTTGCAGCATGCGCATGAGAATGGAATTGTCCACCGCGACGTGAAGCCCTCGAATCTGCTCCTGGATCGCCATGGAAAACTATGGGTCACCGATTTCGGGCTGGCCCGGATGCAGAGCGATAACGGCGTCACGCTCACGGGAGATGTCATCGGCACGTTGCGGTACATGAGCCCGGAGCAGGCGAGCGGTTCGGTCGTGGTCGATGCGCGAACAGACGTTTACTCGCTGGGCGTGACGCTGTACGAGCTGTTGACGCAACGACATGCGCACTTGGCCGAAGATCGAAGGACATTATTGCGGCAGATTGTAGACGACGAGCCCATTACGCCGCGGAAGATCAATTCGGCCATCCCTGTCGATCTCGAGACGATCGTGCTGGGGGCGATGGCGAAGGTGCGTGATGATCGTTATGCGTCGGCACAGACGTTGGCAGAGGATTTGGGGCGTTTTCTCGAAGGTCGGCCGACACTGGCGCGCCGGCCGACGCTGATGGATCGCGCGGGGAAGTGGGCGCGGAGGCATCGGCCGCTTGTGGCCGTCGGGGCTTGCGCAGCGTTGCTGCTCACGGTTGTATCGGCAGCGGGACTCGTGCTGCTGGCGAAGGAGCAATCGCGGACGTTGGCGGCGTTGCAAGAATCGAAGCAAAACGCGGAGATTGCGCAGCAGAATTTCGCGCGGGCGGAGCGGCATTTCAAGCAGGCTCGCGCGGCAGTCGATCAATTCGGAGTGCAGGTGTCTGACCAATTGGCGGAGTTCCCCGGCGTCGAGCCGGTGCGCCGCGAAGTGCTCGTCGATACGCTGAAGTACTATCGCCAATTTGCGCAAGATGCGGGCAACGACCCCCAATTGCGAAAAGAAACGGCGCTCGCGCATTTCCGTTCGGCGGTGATTGCGGCGAAGCTGGGGGCGGTTGACGAGGCGATTCGAGAATATAAGTCGGCGCAAAGTGTGTTGCAGGAGTTGATTGACGCTGATCCGCGTGATGTGGAGTGCCAGGCGCAGCTGGCTCTGTCGCATAACAATCTTGGTTTGTTGTATGCGGGGCGTTCCGATTTGCAATCGGCCCGGCAGGAGTACAACACGGCCATTTCGGTGCAACAGCTGTTAGTTCGCAATCACGGCGATGAAGCGACGTTCTCCAGCCAGCTGGCGGAGAGCGACGCGAACCTGGGGCTATTGCTCGATCAGGCCGGCGACGGCAGCGGCGCCGAAGCATCGCTTCGCGCGGCGGTCAAGGAACTGCGCGAATTGGCGGCGAAATCTGCTGACAAAGCGAAGTCTCTGCACGACCTCGCAATCGCATGCAACAATTTGAGCTTTGTGCTGCGGAATCGCGATGCGGCGGCGGCGGATGACGCCGCGCGCGAGGCAATTGCAATTCTCGAACGGCTCGGCCACGCGCCCGAGCACGCCAGTGATTATCAAGATGATTTGGCGCTGTGCTACAACAACCTGGCCACGCTGCAGAGCCAAAAAGGACAGTGGCCCGAGGCGATTGTTTCGCACGAACGGGCGATCGCGCTGCAAGAGCAGATGGCGCGCAAGAGCCCGGCGATCGTGCGATACCGCAGCGATTTAGCGATTAGCTTGAATAATTTGGGCGTGGCCTATTGCCGGGTCGGCGAACCCGCGAAAGCAGACGAGGTGTTTCGGCGAGCAAGAGAGTTGTTCGCTCAGCTCGCGAATGATTATCCGGATGAACTGTCATACCGCGGGTCACTCGCAGCTCAATTGAACAATCAGGCGCTGGCGCTGGCAGGGATGGGGCGACATGCGGAGGCGAACGCGATCTACCCGGCCGCGATCGAAGGTCAAAAAGTTTGTTATGCTGGGGCGCCGCATTCAGATTTGATGCGCGATTTGCTCAGCAGGATGTACTACAATTACGGCCAGTCGCTACGCGCCGAAAAACAATGGAACGAAGCAGAACAAACGGCGCTATTACGTCGAGCTCTGTGGGTGGGCCATGGAGAGCGGTTGCTCGGTGTGGCGGCGGAACTGGCGGATTTGCGCTCGGCGATAGCTCATAAATCCGAACCGTCCAATGAACATGCGAAAGACGTCGATCGCGACGTGTTGGAAACACTTCAGCAAGCGTATGATTGCGGTTGGCCCCGAGTGATTAATCTTGGCGTAGAGAAGCAGTTCGCGAGTCTCAAGCAAAACGAACAGTTTGCGGCCAAGATCGCGGAATTGAATGCGCGATCGCGGCAATTCGAAGCGGGCACCGACGATTCTGGGTCGGCGGAGAGGTCGAATTAGGAGTACTGTTATGTTCCAATCTCGGGCAAAGCGCCATGGCAGCCAGCGTTCCTCGGTACGCGGCAGAAAGAGCGTCGGGGCGTCTCGAAGTCTGCGCTTAGAGGGAATGGAACGGCGGTTGATGTTATCCGTGAGCATGCCGGAAGCGACGCCACAAATCCCGCTGTATGCGCCGTTGCAAGGCGAATTTGGTTACTTTGCCGCGCCTGCGACGATTGTCGGGCCTTCGCAAGAAGGAGGGCCGATCCTTTTGCAGGCTGACGATCTCCACGGGACGAGCGTTGCCGGCATTGTGGACGCCTACCGGAGTAATACGTTTGATGTCGGTGGAAACTCGGACGCCTTACCAGGAATAAATCTAACAAATCATTACGACGGTACGGTTACGAATCTTGGCCAAGGGGTCTATGACTACGACTCTTCGGGTACATGGACAAGCTATTTCGACAACACGAATGGCTTGCCGGCGTTAAGGATGGTGCTGAATTACGGTTCGGCGGGCATTGATATGACAATTGTTGGAGCCGCATCGCATTCCCAGGTGAGCGCGCCTTCCAGCAGCGAAGGGGGCTCAATTCCGATCAATGACGTGCTCGTGGAATTGAAGCAGTCGCCCCTGGCCGCGCCCCCGGAAAATCCAGCGGAGAGCCATGCCGTCGAGACAGCGATCGATGTTCACCATGCGGCGCACGGAACCACCGCGACGAACTTGATTTCCGGCGAATGGGGTCGGGCGTCTGTGTTCGAGATGGTGGGCGGTGGGCGGAGCGGCGATGAGCGCGTCGCGCTGAACACGGAGCGAGCAAAAATACAAGGTGACCAAGCGCGGACCGATCATGTGTTGCCGCTGTCCCTCGACGGCGAAGAAGCACCGGCGCCGCAGGCAGCTGGGCCGCGAACGAAAACAGATCAATCACGGCCTGACGATCGAGCGGATGGGTCGGACGGCAGCCAGGAAACCAGGCCCGCGAACGAAGCTGCCGCGACAAATGGAACTGCAGTTGTCGGCACCGAATCCGCGGTGATCAACAATCACTCCGGCAAGGTTTCCTCGGCGGGCGCGAAGACATCGGAATCGACGAGCGGACCCACCGCCATGGCCGAGCCTCATGATGCACGCGTCTTTGCCGCTGCTGCTGCAATGGATGAGATCGGAAATGTAGAGCCAGCATTTGATCTCTGGCGGCATTCACGGGTCGCGGCCGGGGTGGTGTTGATATTGGCACTCGAGCGCGTTGCCGCATTCCACTCGAGAGAAGCGAACCGAAAACCTGAAGCCGCCGAAGCGAAGGCAGCGGCTCGAGCCCAGCGGAAGCGCCGGCAATTGGGTGGCCTGCTATTAGACCCGCGCTGATTCCGCGTGTTGCGACGGCTTCGGTTTGGACGTCTTCCCCGTGATGTCGTCGAGCGCTTCGACGATGCCGTCTTGAAAATCAACGCGGGGTTTATACCCCAATACGCGCTTCGCTTTATCGATCGAGAAGTCGAGGTTGAGCGTCATGAACTTAATTTGAGCGCGGGTGAGGAATGGCGCCGTTTTACGTCCGCGGAGCCTGGCAATCCGCTCGATTGGCCCGACGATCGCGCGGCCGATCGCTTCGGGCACGCGTCCTGGGAGCGGTTTTCCCAAATACTTCGCGATCGTGCCGATGAATTCCTCGCGAGTGACCAGCCGGCCGTCGCGAATGTTGAAAGTTTCGCCAATCGCGTTGGGACTTTCCATGGCGAGCAGGATCGCATCGCACAAATTCCCGACCGAGGTGTTGTTGAGAAGGCGATCGCCGCGGCCGAGGAACTTCATCTTGCCTTGCTCGATCCGTTCGACGAGGCGGCTAATGGCATGGCGATCGCCGGGGCCGTAGATGAAGCCGGGTCGCAGGATCACAGCGGGCAGGTTGTGCTCGCGCATGTGTCGCTGGAGCAGGACTTCGGCTTCAGCTTTGGTTTGGGTGTAGCCATCGAGGCCGTGCAACTCGGGTCGGACGGTTTCGTCGGACCCGTAGTGGTGGCGCGGCGGATAAACGCCCAGCGAGCTGATTTGAATCCAGCGTGTTAATTTTCCGGCGCGTTCGGCCGCGCGGAGCATGTGCTCGAGGGCGACGACGTTAATCGCGCGGTACTCCTCGGCAGGACCCCAGTCGCCAACTTTGGCGGCCGAGTGAACGACAATATCGGCCTGCTCGATGGCGGCTGGCAGCGATTCGGGCCGGTCGAGGTCGGCTTCGACAAAGTTGATCGGCAGGCCAGTGAAGATGCTGCGATCGGAATTCGCGCGAACCATCGCGAGCACGTTGTAACCGCGGGTGGCACACGCTCGGCACACGTGGCGGCCAACTAGCCCCGTGGCGCCGGTGACAAGTACATTCGTTTGAGTCATAGAAGAGGATCCTGAAAGCTGCGGATGTCGCCGGAGGGAGCGAATTCAAGATGGGCCATGCGAGCGTTTTAGTTTAGCAACAAATCGTTGGCGCATCTGCGATCTTGGCAGGCGCGCGGGCGATCGTGATGGAATCAAAGTTCGGCAGCGACAGTAATCTCGGTAGCGGAACGATGCGGCAATCCATCAGTACGCGTCGTTTTGCGGTCAGGACGACTGGAACCAGCTTGCCGACGCCGTTGTCTTGCAGAACGCCCTGTCCCTGCCAAGGTTGGGTTCCCTGCTGTTTCCCCACGGAGCGCAGGTGGAACGCCGCCGGCTGCCGAACGTGATGCTGATAGCCATCCAAGTACATGGCCACGAGCGAGTGGCCGGACCGCGCGAATCCGCTCAGTTGAAGTGCTTCCCAATAGACCCGATAGCGGTGTGCGGCCAGCGCGTGCAGTCGATTCTTTTCGGCCTCGTCCAACGCCTCGGGGAGGGCCAAATTTCGCTGAGCGGATTCAAACATGCGATCCAGCATGGGTTTATTCGCCGGATCGCGTTCCCAATTGCGTAACCGCCAGGCGGCCCACTGGTACAAGCCGAAGTTAAACAACCAGGCGAACGATGATTGGCGCATCGTTCCCACGATCAAGCTCTCGTAGCGCATCGCGGGAATGAGTCGCGATACGCTCCGCATGTACTCGCGCATCGGTTTTTTCGAATAGCGGTTCGCCATTCGCACGGTCGAATCGTCGAACACGATTTTGATCTGCAAACCGGGCGGATAGACGGCCTGCACCTTGTTGTGCCAGGCCGCGAGATGGCAGATCGCGAAAAACTCAGCCCAATCGGCGTGCGTGTGATCGACCGTGCGCGGATTCTTCAGCGGCGCGTAGCCGATGCGAACCTGGATGGGCTTGCTGCGCGCGACCCAATACTCGACGCGCGCCAGCAGCTGTGCGTACTCTTCGGCGGCCGGATAAGGCGTGACACGGAAGTCGCGAACGAGCAGTGCATCGAGCGCTGATTTCGCGATCGTCGAAACTTTGTCCCTGGCAACGCGGTAAGCCGGATCCCACGCGGCGGGTCGAACCCAGCGACGCTGGATCTCGTCAATTGCGCGGTCGTGGATTTCGGCGAGAGCCATGTTCATTTGCAAAACGGTTTTGGTGTTTACGCCGTTACGGTGGGTTGCTCCACTCTTTCGCGCGCAACCTGGATGGACGCAAAATCTGGCGAGGGAACCAGGTCACCAAGCGAAATTGTCTCACAATCGACGCGGGCGAGGCGTTTTGCCGTCAGCACGATCGGCACGAGTTTGCCAGTGCCGTTGTCGAGCAATGCACCCGGGCCTTGCCACGGTTGCGTGAGTTGCTGCTTGCCCAGCGATGCCAGATGAAGGGCTGCTTCCTGCCGCAAATGGTGCTGATGGCCGTCCAAATACATGGCGTTCAGACCCTTTCCCAGCCGAGAAAAACCACTGATCTGCAATGCTTCCCAGTAAACACGATAACGATGCGCCGCCGCTTCGTAGCGTCGATCTTTTTCGGCTTCGGGAAGATCATCGGCCATCGTCAGGTTTCGCCGCGCAAACTCCAGCATGCGGTCCATGACCGGCTTATTCGTCGGGTCGCGTTCCCAACGCTTCACGCGAAAATTCGCCCATTGAAAGAACCCGAACTTGAAGATCCACGAGAACGACGACTGGCGGATCGTGTTGACGATGAGCGATTCGTAGCCGAGCGTTTTGATCAGCCGCCCGATCGATTGCATGTAGTCTTCCATCGGCGCAGTATCGTATTGATTGGCCATGCGCACGGTGGAGTCGTCGAAAATGATGCGAATTTCGAGCCCCGGCGGATAGACGGCTTGCACTTTGTTGTGCCAAGCGCCCAGGTGACAGAGCGAGAAGAATTCCGCCCAGTCCGCCGATGTATGGTCGACCGTGCAGGCATTCTTCATCGGCGCGTAGCCGATACGAACGCGAATTGGCTTGCTTTTTCGAACCCAATGCAGCACGCGTGCGAGAAGCTGCGCATGTTCATCGGGAGGGGGAAGCGGCGTCACGCGAAAATCGCGCACGAGCATCGTCGTGAGTGCCGTCTTCGCAACCGATTCAACCTTTTCGGGCGCGACCTGATAGGTCAGGTCGGCGGGCGCAAGCTTAACCCAGCGGCGGCGAATTTCGTTCGCAACGCGTTCGCGAAGGTTAGCAGGCTCGGTGTCGCTCATGGGTTGAATCCTGATGGATCGTTCGGTAGCCGGCGTGTTGGCAGCGTGGGGCATCGGAAACTCAAGTAGCGGCCTGGGTAGCCACGCTCGCTTTCAACCAGGCGGCGCATCCCGCGATGCCCTCCTTCAAGTTGACACGAGGCTCGTACCCAAGCTCCTTGCGTGCGCGGCTAATATCCACATAGCGCGACGTGCTCAAGAATCGTAGCGTTGATCGCGTGATCGGTCCTTCACGACCTAGCATTTCGAACACGCTCACGGCAATGCGCGGCAGAATGCGGCGCATGACCCGCGTTGGTGGCTTCGCGCCAACCGCAGTCGCCAGTCCCGTTACCAGGTCGCTGATCGTCGCTTTCGATCCATCAGTAATATTGAACACGCGGCTGCGGACCGGTGACACGTGCGCCGCGAGAATCATGGCTTGAACGACGTCATCGACGTGCACCACGGGAACGATATTATCGCAACTGCCGATGTACACCAGCTTGCCCCGCGCAATTGCGCGGGCCAACTTCGAAAAGTTGAGGTCGCCTGCTCCATAGATCAGTCCAGGGCGGAGGATGACAATATCTGTTCCTGCGCCGATTGCGCGCTCGGCGACGACCTCGGCTGCAGTTTTCAAGTCGGCGTGCAGATCGTGTGTTATCTTTCGCGGTGAGTCTTCCGTGGCGGCAACAAAACTATTGTTGCCTAACACGTTAAGCGAACTAAGTAATACGATACGGGCCTTCGGCGCTACCGCTTTAGTTGCGTCCAATAAGGTTTCGACAGCAGCCAGGTTCGTCCGGCGAATTTCGTCCGGCGTCGACGTCGAGTGAGCCGCCGCGCAATGGTAAATGACGTCCGAACCGGCGACGGCGTCCCGCATCACCGTGGGATCGCAAATATCGCCGCAAATGGCGGTTTCGCCGTGGGTGATGTATTGCTGTCGGCGTCCTTCATCGCGATACATGGCGCGGACGGGCTCGGCTTGTTCTGCCAGCCGGGCGAGCAGGTGTCGTCCGACGAAACCGGTAGCGCCAGTAACCAACGAAGTCATACCAAACCTTTAAAGGGTCGCGGCAGAAGATGTAGCGGCGACGACAAACTTGCGAATTGAATGCGGCGATTGGGGCAGGCCGAATAGGGACAGGGTCGCCGCCGTGCTCGAAACGGCCGTTATTATAAGTCCAGCGGAAGAGCCAAGCAACGATACATGGTGTATGTGTTACGATGGGATAACTTACACAAAAGCTCCCTACAAGAGCGTTTTAATCTCGATGACGCGTCAAGCCTTACGACATTTTGTAGTGCCGCTGCTTCTTACGGGCGGCCTGGTCGTCTGGCTTTTCACGCGCATCAGTCCCTCGCATTTGATGGGGGCCGCTGGCGAAATCGCCTGGTTGCCCATGCTGGTGGCGACTGCCGCGATGGTCGCCGGACTCTTTTTTTGGGACGCGGCTTGCCTGATGACGATTTATAGCATTCATCACAATCGTTGGAGCTATCGTGAATCGCTGCGATTGAGGGGGGTATCGTACCTTGGCGGATGCATCAATTACGAACTGGGGCAAGCGGCTTTGGCTTGGGGGCTCGCGCGGCTGCAGGGATGCGGCATCATGCGGATGCTGTCTCGAAGCGTGCTGCTGGCGTATCACGATGTCTTCGTGCTGCTCTCCGCATCACTTTTTGGGTCGTTGTTAACGAATGATCCGCGTGTCACGCGGGTACGCCCTTTTCTTGTCATCGCGGTGATTGTTGCAGTCGTGATCGCGCTCTTTTTCAAGTGGTTGCCACAAAGCATCCGTGATCGATATCGCCGAACAGACAGTGAGTCATTCCTGGATGGATGGAGTATTGGCCGGTCATCGCGTCTGATTCTGATGCGAATTGTTTATTTCGGAATTCTCGTCGTCTATGCCCTCGTTGCGTTGCGAATTTGCGAAGTGCCGATGGATCCTCGCGTGGCCGTTTCGGCGATGCCACTCGTGCTTTTGGCGGACGGCTTGCCAAGTTTCGCCGGATTAGGGACACGAGAAACGTCCATGCAATTGTTGTTAGACCCTGGTCGAGAGCGTGCGCCGGTGCTACTGGCCATGTCCTTCTTCTGGTCGACCGGTTTGTTGACGGGTCGCATGGCAATCGCTCTCGTCACGCTGTGGCTTGGAAGAATTGACGGCAACGGATCCGCGGCTGTGACCGACGGCAAGGAAGCCGTGCCTCCCACGCGGGCTGAATAAGTCACGGACTTCAACCTCGGGCTCGACAAACGCGGATGACAGTTACAGGCAGTAGCGAATCTGGATTGAAAATCCTGTTGACGGACGGGTCGAGCATCTCGACACGAGAGATCCTGTACGACCTTGGACCGCGCCACACGATCGATATTCTCGACTCGAATCCGTTGTGCATGTCGCGATTTTCGCGGTTTGTGCGAAGGTGGTATCGCTGCCCGCGGTTCAGTGTCGATCCGAACGGGTTTTTGAGATGTTTGGGCGAGCGGTTGGCGGCAGAAAAGTACGACGTGCTTCTGCCGATGCATGATGAAATCTTTTTGGTCGCGCGCGTGCGCGAGGCGCTTCAGCAAAGAGTGGCGCTGGCGGTGCACGATTTTTCGGTCATCGATCGCTTGCAGAGCAAATTGCAGTTCTTGAAAATTTGTCAGGATTTGCAGTTGCCTCATCCGGAAACGCGCGTGGTCTCGAGTGAGCGCGAGCTGAACGAGTGGCGCGAATTTCCCAGCTTTGTGAAACTCGACTACGGCACGGCCGGCCAGACGGTACAGCTGGTGAAGAACGAACACGAAATGCGGGCCGCGATTGCGAAGTTTCGCGCGCTCGGCGTATGGTCGGACGGCGTTCCGCTGCTCGTTCAGCAACCCAGCGATGGAACGCAAAGCGTATTTCGGGGTGTCTATCGTCGTGGGGAACTCGTTTCGCGCCATATAAGTACGCTGGTGATGCGGGGCGTTGGCGGGTCGGCGGTCGTGCGGGAGAGTGCAGATCATCCGGCGGTCGTCGAACACATGCGACGCTTCGGTAGAGAGCTTGGATGTCATGGGCCGTTGTTCGCGGATTATTTTTATGACGAGGCGAATCAGACGCCGAGTTTTATTGAAGCCAATCCACGCATCGGCGACATCGCGAACGACTTTTTCAGCGGTCAACGTGCTGGCCAGCATTGGGTCGACGTGGCGCTCGGCAGGGAGCCGGTTGTGGCCCAGTCGTCGCGAACGAATATCCGATCGCACAGCGCCATGCTTGTGGTGATGTCCCGAGCGCTGGACGGCGCGGGGCGTCGGCAATTGTTTCGAGAATGTGTGGCGCAAGCCACGGGCTCGGGAATCTATGAAAAAAGCGAAGAGGAACTTACCCGCTTTCATGACGATTGGCTGAGCGCCATTCCATATCTGTGGGTGACGGCTCGACTTTTTGCCCGGCCCGCTACTGCCCA
>DATBAY010000119.1:0-3895 GCA_036271295.1 Lacipirellulaceae bacterium
CTCGATAAACGGGCCGTTATTCTTGCCACAAGTTCCGTGACCGCTCCGACCGTGCCCCAATACAAGCCGGCTTCGATTGCCGCTTGCGTTGATTTGCCAATCGGCGACGGTGCCGACTCAGGCTCTCCGAGAACGACGCGCGGCAGTGCATCAGTCTGATCACGCAACGCGCGGCCAGCCATACCGATGCCTGCCAGAATCGCGCCCCCGGCAAACGCGCCGTCCACGTCCAGAAGATCAATGGTAATTGCGGTGCCCAAGTCAATTACTATCGCGGCGCGATTGTCATGTCGAATTCGATTCGCCGCCAACGCGGCTAAGAGCCGATCGATGCCCACCTTGGCCGGTTCATCAACTTGTATTCGCAGCGGTAAGTCCTGATATATGATCGCTCGAACTGGCCACTCAACACCGAGCTGCCTCGCCCAAGAAGAGATTGCGTTCGTCAGCATGGCGCCCGCGCCGCGATGCACGCTGCCGACGGACCAATGCGTGTTGGAGCTGACATTCGCCTCGCACCATTCCGCGAATTCTTTCAGATCAAATTCGCCCGTGGCATGCGCAATGGGAAGTTCGAACGATGCTTTCGGCGTGGGCAAGCAAAAATCACGAGCGAACGGACCTTCGCCAAACAGACCATTGGCGATGGTCTCGCGATCAAATTTTCCGAATTTAATTCCGCTGTTCCCAATATCGACGGCAATCAACACTTTCCGCGTTGTTTCCGACCTATCAATTCGGGGGACGGCTGGCTTATCGCACATCACGTCCATTTTAGACTAACCCACTGGAGCACCGTTAGACGCTTCACTCTATTGGAGAAGCTACATTTGATAACTCGAGCGAATTCGCCTTCCTTGAAGCCCTGCCCCGCTCGGGGTAAACTTGGGTGGAATTGGGCTCGTGGCGGAATTGGCAGACGCGCAAGGTTGAGGGCCTTGTGCCCGCAAGGGCGTGCTGGTTCAACTCCAGTCGGGCCCACTTTTGGTCGAGTGTCGAAGGTCGAGCGTCGAAGCCCGGAATTGTATCCATTCTGGCTCTCGACCCTTGGCCCTCGACACTCGACCTTTTCCTTTTAGGGATTCCATGATGATGCTCAACGAAGCCATGCAACAGGCCGTCAACGATCAAATCAACAATGAGCTGTTCTCGATGTACAGCTACTTGTCGATGAGTGCCTACTGCGAGCATCAGCAATTCCGCGGCTGTGCCCATTGGATGCGATTGCAAAGCCAGGAAGAACATACCCACGCGATGCGGTTGTACGATTTCCTGGTGGCGCGGCAGGGACGGGTAAGGTTGCTTCCCATCGCCCAGCCGCAAATTGATTTCGCTTCGATCTCCGATGTCTTTCAAAAGGCGCTGGCGCAAGAGCAGCAGGTGACGAAGCAGATCAACGAGCTCTACGAACTGGCGTTCAAGGAGAAAGCGTTCGCGGCGCTGGTCGAGCTCGAGTGGTTTATCAACGAGCAGGTGGAGGAAGAAAAAACGGCCCGGGATGTCGTCTATAAGTTTCAGCTCGTGAAAGACGATCCGGCGGCGCTGCTGGATATGGACCGCGAGCTTGGGGCGCGAACTCCGGACGCGGCGACGGAGTAAGGCGTGTGCAGTTCGCTGGCGGAAATCTTCCCTTTCACCGCGCCGAAGCCACCGAAATCTTTGACGTACTTATAGAGCACGCCGCACGACACGAGCATTGCGCACAGCGCGATGATCAGCAGCGCGTAATAGATGCCGAATTTTGGCTTGGTAACGGCGACCCGGATGGTGGGCGGCGCGATCAGGTCGGTTTCGGCCATGACTTCGGATCTACACTTTCACATCAAACGCGGTTGCGACGGCAGCGGAGCGCAAGCTTGCGGGCGGCTTGTATTGGAAGCCGTACTGCATCCATTCTAAAATCATCAACAGGCTGCTGAACGCGAGCGCCACGACGGCGATCAGCAGCAGCACGCTGTAGATATTGGTTTTTTGCCGGCGGACGAGCACGCCGCGCGGCTCGCTCGGGCTTGAACTGTGGCTAGAGCTTGATTCGAGTAGCGACACGATCGCCCTCCTGAATTTGGCCCTGTTGGAAATTGCGATCGACGCGAGCGACGGATTTATCCGGGGAAGTTTGAATAATCTCGAGCCGGCCTAAGTACTTGTCGCCGCGCGACACTTCGAGCGTATTGCCGGTCTTCAGGCCGTCATCCGACCCGATCGTTACTTCGACTAGCTGCGATCCGCCAGCACGCTTCATGCTGCTCACGACGCCCTCGACGGAGGGAACGACGGAGTTCGGATCCGTCGCGGGGTCGATGCCTTTTTCGCGCATGACGGCCGTCATGCCGGCAACTTCTTTGGTAAGTTCATCACGCCGTTCGCGAGTTTTTTGATAGTCGCCGGCGGCTTGGTTGAGTTCTTCCGTGGCATCGAGGGCCTTTTTGAAGACCCGGTCGCGAGTCTGCTGCTCGTTGCGGATTTTCTGACGCAAGTCGCCCACTTCACCCGCTAGCGTTTGGTTGATGGCCTGGGTCGAAGCGACTGCCGCGATATGATCGCGCTGGTTTTGTTTCAGGCCGTCGAGCTCGGTCTGAATCTGTACGTTGTGCTCAGCGAGCTGGGCCCGCTCGGCTTCGAGCTTGACGGCCTGTTGCGTAGCGGTGGTCTTCTCGCGTTCGAGATCTTCCACGCGGCGATTGTGCGCGGTAATGAGCGCTTCTTTCTCCGCCTTCGCTTGCGTGAGCTGCGTGCTGAGCTTTTCGGTTTCTGTTTTCCAGTTCTTATGCGTGGCGTACACGGCCATCGAGAGCCCCATGAACACGAGGCTCATGATCAAGATGACCACGACGAAAACCTTCCCAAGCCAATTCATGATGTAATTCCTGGTGGCAACCGAACGTACGAGCCGGGCGCACGCGGCGGCAAAGTGACTCTCTCGCGGGGCTCGAAAAACAGAGTTGGTAGCCCAAATTCAGTATACGCAGCCGGGAAAATGAGTGTCAATTTTTGGCGGGAAAGGGGTCGGTTGGGTGTCAAAATCGTCATTATCGGTGGGGGTGGCAGGCGCAGCCGCCGCCGCAAGAGCCCGAAGGCGGGGAGTGGCCGGCGTCGCTCGTTCCGCGGTTTGGGGCCGCCACGATCGAAAGGAGCCGGTTCAAATGCGTGCTGCCGCATTGTGGACAGGCGGGCTGCGCGGTCCCTGTGATGAGTTGTTCGGATTGCTCTCCGCACTGTTGGCAGGCGTATTCGTAAAGGGGCATTTTGTTCCTCGTATTTTCACCAACGGTCGCTGGGGCGACGCAGGATCTCATTCATCATGACGGCCTGCTGAACCCCGGTCGAATTGCCGAAGATTGCGGCAATACGAGACGCGGGGGTATCTGCATTGGGTGTGACGACCGAGCTTGGCGGGGCCTCGGCCTCGCTCAGCGTGCCAATGGTGTGGTCGAATTTGGACTTTACCTGGTCATCAAACTGGTGATCCTCGGTCGCGATTCGCTGCCCTAATTGATCCGCTTTATCGGCGAGCGTTTGGGTGCTCGCCGTAACGGTCTCGGCGACGTGTTCGGCGACCGACTGGCGGCGGCGTGCGCGCCGACCGCTGCGTTGCTTTTCGCCGGCTGCCGACGGCATTGGGCGAGAGCCGGCCAATGATTGTGGTTGGGATGATCGCTGCGGCTGACGGACGAGCAGTTCAATTTCGCTAACCGGCCGTTGTGTGGGCGGAGGCGCCTGGTTGGTTTGAAGCTGGCCGCCGGCGCGGCGGAGAAATTCTTCGACCTGACTGCGGAGGGCATCTGCCTGTTGGCCGCCGGGAGGCACTGGCTTCGGTCCGCCAGCGGCAGGTCGCTGCGGCGGCTGAGCGGCCATGGTTGGGCCGGTTTTCTTTGCGGCCTTGCCGCTGGCATCG
>DATBAY010000120.1:0-3105 GCA_036271295.1 Lacipirellulaceae bacterium
TCCCTGTTCGTCGGCAGCCAGAATCAGGCTGTCGACCACCAACGCACTTCGAACGTTCGCAATCTATCGCGTCTCGCCAACGAAGTAAAGCACGAAGAAGAAAATCGTCAGAACCAACTTAACCGCCGCTAGTTATGGCGATCACCATTGTCGCAAGTCGCAATTCCTGGTTTGGCGGATTCGCCTTCCATGTGCGTGGGCAGTTGCCAGACGTGCGAACCTTGGCGATCGGTGAAATAAAGCTTTGACTCCGATCGCTCTAGCGGATTGCCGTCGGCCCACAGTGCGTAAAACTGCGGATTCGCGTCAACGGGACGCCGCGCGTACGTGTGATTGAATTTACTATCGTGCGTGAGCTGTTTTTCTTTCGACCAAGAGCCGCCTTCGTCGCGACTCGTCCACATCACCATTTCGCCGCCGGTGCCAAACGGTTGTGGGCCTGGCTCGGTGGGTGCGATGATTCGCCAGACATCGCTCTCGACGTACAGCGAACCGAAGTCGTAATTGTGATCGCTCGTTGTGAATGGGTGACGCTCCCAACGATCGCCCAACCAATGGGCGGTGAACCAGTCGCGCGTTCCCGAGGCCGGTCCCGGCATGAAGTTCTCGCTCGTCAGATACAGTATCACAGGCCGACCTGCAGCGTCGAAGTTGATGTCCTTCAAGTACACCAAGCGATGTTCCGCTTCATAGTCGAACACTAGCGCGGCATTGTGCTTTTCGGTAATCGGCGTTGCGACCGAATCACCGGCAGCGGTCCGCCACGTTTTTCCCATGTCCGGCGTCTCGAGATAGTACAGATTGGTACGGGCGTTGAGGCCACCTTTCATCGGATGGTAGTTGAACGCCGTGCACACTCGTTCGCCGCACCGATTGCTGATCTGATAATGCCCCATTTCGATCGCCGCAAGCAGAGTAGGGGAGGTCCATTCGCGGCCATCCTTGCTCGTCATCCAGTTAAGCTGCCGCCGCCCTTCCTTATAGCGCGTGTGAAGAAACAAAAACCCTTCACCCGGGATAAACCACGGTTCGCTATAGGAAAAATTAGTCCGGGTTACTTCTTCGAACTCTTCGATTGCGTACGGATTCACACTGCGAAAGATGTGCGAATTATTCGCGGGCCCGTGCGTACTGCAAAATACCCACAGGTGCCCAGTGTCATCGATTTGCAGCACCGGGTTCTCGTGCGCATCATCCGTCTTCTTGATCATCACGATCCGCGGCTGCGGAACTTCGCCAGAGGCATGGTCAAAATACGACACCATCTCGGCCAACTCTTTCGGCTTGCCAGTCGAGCCGCCGTAACAGAAGAAAGTCTTGTTCGATTTGGTGTCGTAGATTGCGATCGGTTCTTGCTGCTGCGGATACGTAGCAAAACCTCCGCTATATTTGAATTTGTACTCATTTCCCGTCGGCTGATTCATGTACCAAATGCCGCGGTAACCATCGGCTTGTTCCGCAGGAGCAGCCCGCATGGCATTCACGACGAGCACTGCGAACATCAACGCAAAAACTGTTGTGAGGGCGCTTCGCATAATAGTATTTAATTGTCGGTCTCGATTCGTTTAGAGGAGCGCCAAGTATAAACAAAAACGCAGCGGCGTGTTAATTGCCGCTGCTCGTTAGAATTTGTGTTGAGTCGTCTTAAAGCGACTTGATGAAGCTGATTGCTGTCGTTGTCGCCACATAAACCAACGTCAATAGGCAACTAACGCCAACGAACCACCAGGCAAACTTGGCTACCGCCAACGAAATGCCGAACCCGGTGAACAACGCGACGTATGCCGCCACGCACAGCGGACACTTGGGCATCGCCGCGAGAATAGCGCTTGAGACAATCCAGTTTAACGCTTGGCGAATGGCCGATGTCCGTGTGCGGTCGGCGGCCGCACTTCCTAGATTACTCGAGCGGCAACATTTCTTTTTCATGGCTGAAACTTTCTCGCTCAGCAATCAGACTAGAACGCCCTCTGTTCTGGCGAAGGAACAAACACCGGTTCTTTGCCGGCGGCACGTCGAGCAACGGTCGCACCACCAAGATGTCCAGCCTGGTGGCAGGCGATCACCATGATGGCCGGCCCAACCGTCTCGAATGCCGGCCCAAAGCCGGGAATCGGCCGCTTCGTGGGGCGATCTAATCCCTCTTCGCCAACTTCTTCCAAGAACGCGAGCGTTTCTTTGCGTAGGCTTTGATAGGTCTTCAGCACTTCTTCATACGGCGGGTAAACCGCTGGGTCGGTTTTCGGTTCAGAACCCCAATCGAACAACGGTTTCCAATGCTCGACCGGGTTGGGAACGCCACGCAGGACTTTTTGCAATCGGCCTTCAATCAACGTGATATGCCCGGCTACCCACATCGCATGATTGCCTCCCCAAGGACCAGGCTGAACCAAAGGATCGGTCTTCATATCCTCCAGCACTTTCATACCGTGGTCGCCAAATCCAAGCGCCAGTCGAATTGCATCGATTGCTTTCATCTCTCACCCTTATCTTTAAAACTGCAAAATGTTTAGACTAACTTGTGCGGCAACATGAACCTGCGTCCTCAGGGTGCGCGTCGTACTCATCATGCCGCCGCATCCAGAAGCCACTTTCGTTCCGCCCAAGCGGCGCCCGGTCGAGCCATTGATAAATGCTCCACAAACCATCGAGGCCACGCGCATAGGCGGAGTACGTGTGATATACGACGCCATCTTCGAGCTTAAACGCGCTCATACCAGGAGCCTCGCGCGTGAATGTTGCCCAATCGGTGCCCGCGGTCGCCGCGATTTCCGATTCCATCTTCGGAGCTTCCGCGGCGGCCTTTGCCGAGAAGCCGCTGCTGCGGTAGTTGTACACGGCGTTTCCTGATTTCTGCTGCTCTTCCGTAAATGCGACGTTGAAGTCGTAGTTGAAATCACTTTTGAACGATGAGGCCCAAGAAAATGTCCAACCCAAACGTTGTCTATAGGCCATCAGTTTCTCGAGTGGTGCGCGAGACACCGCCCACAGCATCACGTCATGGTTGGCCAGATGCACCGCAATGGGATTAAAGCCATCGGCGATTGCCGTGCAATGCGGACAGCCGGCCGCGTAGTCGAGCCCAAACATGAAGTGGTAGACGAG
>DATBAY010000121.1:0-8881 GCA_036271295.1 Lacipirellulaceae bacterium
CAAGCAGCGCTCGAATTGAACCCAGACCAGGTTCAAGCCCTCGCCACGATCCGCGCCGCGTTGGCGGCAGCCAAGCACGAGACAATTCTTATCCACGGCGTCACCGGCAGCGGCAAAACCGAAGTCTATATCCAGGCAATCGAAGACGTCGTCCGCTTCGGCCGACAAGCCATTCTGCTCGTGCCCGAAATCAGCCTCACGCCGCAAACCGTCGGCCGCTTCCGCGCCCGCTTCGATCGCGTCGCCGTGTTGCACAGCCATTTGAGCGACGTCGAACGCCACGAACACTGGCGGCGAATCGCCCGTGGCGAAGTCGAAGTGGTCGTCGGCGCTCGGAGCGCGATTTTTGCTCCCACGCCGCACCTCGGCTTGATCGTCTTGGACGAAGAGCATGAATCTTCCTTCAAGCAGGAAACCGCCCCGCGCTACCACGCTCGTGATGTCGCGGTTCGCCGCGCCGCCGATCAAAACGTACCGCTCGTTCTCGCTAGCGCGACGCCGTCGCTCGAAAGCTGGATTAGGGCACAACGCGGAGAATACCGCCTCGTCGACATGCCCCGCCGCGTACTCGATCTGCCGATGCCGATCGTGCGGACGATCGACTTACGAAACGAAATCCACAACAAGACCTCGCGCGGCGCCATCAGCCGGCCACTGCACCGCGCGATGGAGGAAGCACTTCGCGAAGGCGGCCAGGTGATCTTGCTTCTGAATCGCCGCGGCCACTCGACCCACATCCAATGCCCCTCGTGCGGCCACACCGTCGTCTGCCCATCGTGCGATCTCGCACTCACGTTCCACCGCAACAACAGCACTGCCGTCTGCCACTACTGCGATTATCAAATCCCTTCGCCAAACGCCTGCCCGAAATGCAACTTCGCCGGCATCCGTTTCAGCGGCGTCGGTACCCAGAAGCTCGAAGCCGAAGTTCGCGCGCGCTTTCCTAGTCATCCCTGCGTACGCATGGATACCGACAGCATGCGCGCCCGCGGCAGTCATGAAGAAGCCCTCACCGGCTTCCGCGAAGGCCGCCATCACATCCTGCTCGGCACGCAGATGATCGCCAAAGGTCTCGACTTCCCAAACGTGACGCTCGTCGGCGTCGTGAATGCAGACACCGCCATGCACCTGCCGGATTTCCGCGCCGCGGAGCGCACGTTCCAGCTCGTGACGCAGGTTGCAGGCCGCACCGGCCGCGGCTCGAAAGGCGGCCGCGTACTCGTCCAAACGCTTTCGCCCAATGCTCCCGCAATCATGGCCGCTATCAACCACGACCTGCCAGGCTTCGCCACTCAGGAACTGCCCGAGCGCGAAACCTTTGGCTATCCGCCATTCGCCTCTATGGTCCGCCTCGTCATTCGCGGCGGCAGCGAGCGCACGACATTAGCGTTCGCTGACGAACTCGCCGACCGCCTCCGCAAAGCGGGCGAACCCCAAACCCCGCCGGTGCGCGTCTTGGGTCCCGCGCCCGCCCCGATGGCAAAGCTGCGCGACAAGTTCCGCTTCCAAATCCAGCTGCAATCTGCCGACGGGGAATTGCTACGTCAGCTAGTCCGAACTGCCACCCGCGATTTGAAACTACCGGATGACGTCGCCTGGATCGCCGATGTCGATCCGATCGACATGATGTAGCGAGTCGAAGGTCGCAGGTCGAAGGTCAAGAGCGGAATTGCCCAGTTTTCCGGCCCTCGACCCTCAGCCATCGACCGTCGACCACGCGTATTCCGCACTTGGACCCATTTCCCACCCGCCCTTACAATCTAGGCAGCCTCACTGAAGTCCCGTCGGCTGGCCCACCATGTCTTACCGAACCTTCAAACGCGTGCTCGGAGAAACTAGCCTCGAGCGGAAGTGCCGCTGGTGGTTCGGCGTGTCGCTGGCGATATTGCTCACGCTCAGCTTCACGTGGTATGGCCGCCGCACGGATCAAATCGTCAAGGATCTCAATCACACGTTCACCGGGCCCGAGCTCGTGCGAGCCGGTTGGCTGGCAACGCACCTTTCGCACCTCGACGAAGCCGAGAAGAACGCGGTGGACGTTAAGCGCTCTAGCAGCTTTTATAGCGAACTCGTTTCGAGCAGTCGCGATATGGGCCGCCATTTCGAATGGGATCCCGTTCTGCCCGCTGGCGGATTCGAGACGCCGCCAGAACAGAAATTCCAGCCGCGAGACGCGCTCGAACAAGCCTGGCTCGCCGATTGGTCCACGCCGCTCAATCAAACCGATCAATTGCAAACATCCGCTTCGAAGTCTGAAGGTGAGTCGGCACAACCGTTCTTCTCATCGCCCCGTGGTTTTCGCGAGCGGTACATTGAAGAACCGGATGGCCGTCAGTCGTACATCTACTATCAACCGATGTACGCCCAGGAATCTTGCGTGCGCTGCCATAAAACCCAACTCGATGCCGGTGGCCGCCGCCCGAATCTCCAGGCCGGCGACCTCATGGCGATGATCCGCGTGACAACCGATAACACGCCCACGGCCGACGAAGTTGCGAAAAACCGCGCGTACCTGTGGACCGCCGCGATCGTCGTTGGCTTCGTTTCGATGTTCTCGCTGTGGGCCGTCGTTCGCTATGTGATCGTGAAGCCCGTCACCCACCTTCGCGACGTCGCCAACGCCGTCCGCGAGGGCGATGTCGAAAAGCGGGCCGTCATCCGCACCGGCGACGAATTCGAAGAGCTCGGCGCCGCCTTCAACCGCATGTTGCGGCAACTTCTCAGCCAGCAAAGCGAGCTCAAGCAAAGCAAAGGCGAGCTCGATGAGCGTCTCGACGAGCTCGCCCAAGCTAACATGCGGCTCTATGAAATGAACCGGCTGAAGAGCGACTTCCTCGCCACGGTTAGCCACGAGCTCCGCACGCCGCTTAACAGCATTCTCGGCTTCAGCGAAGTTCTCAGCGGTATCGAAAAACTCGATGACAAGCAGCGCCGCTACGTCGGCAACATTCAACGCTCCGGCCGCATGCTGCTCGATATGATCAACGACATTCTCGATCTCGCCAAAGTCGAAAGCGGCAAGATGGAGATTCGCCAAACCGAATTCAAGATCAGCGGCCTCATTTCTTCGCTGTGCGAAATGGCCCGGCCGCTCGCCGAAAAGAAAAACATCGACCTCACGTACGACGCACTTACCACGCTGCCCGCTCTCCGCCAAGATCAAGCGAAGGTGCAGCAGATTCTCAACAACTTGCTCTCGAACGCGATCAAGTTCACGCCGGAAGGTGGCCGCATCTCGATCACCGCCGAACGCGACGACCTCGGCGACCTGCGCCTCAAAGTGACCGACACCGGCATCGGCATCAGCCCGGACGAACAGCAGCTCGTGTTCGAAAAATTTCGCCAGGCCTCCAGCGTCCCCGATGGCGATGCCATGACGCGCGAGTATTCCGGCACCGGCCTCGGGCTCTCGATCGTCCGCGAGCTGTGCCGCCTGCTCGGTGGCGACGTCTCGCTCGAAAGCGAACTTGGCAAAGGCAGCACGTTCAGTGTCCGCCTCCCGTGGCGGCTGGAAGAATCGCCACGCCTCGATTCGCAACTTCGCGAAGACCTCGACGTCCTCGCCCGCAACGCCCGCGTCGCCGACGCGCTCCCCGCCGGTGTCGGTCACCTCCACACCCAAGGCTCCGGCGTGTGATCTGCGGTCCGCATTTCGCATTGCGGACCGCACTCTTCCAATCAATAATCCGCAATCCGAATTCCGCAATCGCGTGGCTCGAAACTTGCCTACAAAATCCGAATCCCCCGAAGTCCAGCTCTTCACCGACGGTGGCTGCAGCGGCAACCCCGGCCCCGGCGGCTGGGCCTTCATCCTCCGCCACCCCGCAACCGAAAAAGAAATGGAACAAAGCGGCGGCGAACCGAACACGACCAACAATCGGATGGAGCTGACCGCCGTCGTTCGCGGTCTGGAGGCGCTCAAACGCCCCAGCCATGTCGAGCTCCTCACCGATAGCGTTTACGTCGGCAAAGGCATCACCGAGTGGATGCCAAAGTGGAAGGCAAACGGCTGGCGCCGCAAAGAGAAAAACAAACTCGTCCCCGTCGCCAATGAAGAGCTCTGGCGTGAGCTGGACGTACTTCTCCTCAAACACAAAGTCCGCTACACGCGTGTCGCCGGCCACAGCGGCCACGCCGAAAACGACCGCGTCGACGTACTCGCCGTCGCCGCGTATCAGCAGTATCTGCGTTGAACTGCGAAACACTGCCGCGCACGCCACCATCGCCGTACAATTACGGCATGCCCTCTTCGCAATCCAGCGCTGGCAAACAGAACGTGACATCGTCACTGCCGCGCCAATCCACCGCTGCTGAAGTCCTCGGCACCCCGGTCGAATTCATTCACGGCATTGGCCGCGAACGTGCCGCGCTCCTGCGCCGCCTCGAGATCCATTACGCCGCCGACCTCGTTTTCTTTTTCCCGCGAGACTACGAAGACCTTAGCGACCGCCGCGCGATCGCCGAACTCGATGAAGAAAATATCCAAACGATCCGCGGCGAAGTCGTCGAAGTCGACGGCCGCAGCTCCGGCTTCGGCAAGAGCCAGCTCGGCGTCCTCGTCCGCCAGGGCGACGACTACCTCCGTGCCCTGTGGTTCAACCAACCGTTCATGCGCGAAAAATTCAGCGCCGGGCAGCAGATTCTCCTCTCTGGCAAACCGCGCCACCGCGGCGGACGCTGGGAGATGTCGCACCCGCGCGTTACCTGGCTGGATGGCGAAGAAGACCAGCCGGAAATGCGTCTGCTGCCGCTCTATCCACTGACCGAAGGCCTCACACAGTATCAACTGCGGCGGATGGTCTCGCTCGCACTCGAAATGTGCGCCCCCGTGCTCGAGGAAGTCTTTTCCGACGCTCTCCTCGCACAATACGACCTGATGCCGCTTGCCGCGGCGCTCCCCGCAATCCACTCGCCGCGCGATGCTGACGAGTTCGAACGGGCCCGGCGCCGCTTCGTCTTTCAAGAGCTCTTTATTTTGCAACTCGCTGTCGTCGCCCGCCGCTGGCAACAACAGGTTGGTTTCCGCGCACCCGCCCTCACCGCCACGGCGGACATCAACGCCCGCATCGAACGCCTTTTTCCATTCGAATGGACCAGTGGCCAGCGGGCCGCCATCGCGGAAGTCGCCGCCGATCTCGCCACCGAGACGCCAATGAACCGACTGCTGCAAGGCGACGTCGGCAGCGGCAAAACGGTCGTCGCGGTGTACGCCATGCTCGTCTGCGTCGCCCGTGGCTACCAGGCGGCCCTCATGGCCCCGACCGAAATCCTCGCCCGCCAACACGCGGCCACGCTCGCCTCGCTTTTGAAAGCGAGCCGCGTCCGCTACCTGCTCCTCGTCGGCGGCATGACGTCGCGTGAACGCGAAGAAGCGCTCACCAAAATCGCAGCGGGCGAAATCGATCTCGTCATCGGCACGCACGCCGTGGTGCAGGAAGACGTCCGCTTCGCTAAGCTTGGCCTCGTCGTTATTGACGAGCAGCACAAATTCGGCGTCCGCCAGCGCGCGGCCCTCCGCCAAGGCCAACAATCGCCCCATTACCTGGTGATGACGGCCACGCCGATTCCGCGCACCGTGAGCATGACGCTCTTCGGCGACCTCGACGTGACCACGCTCCGCGACATGCCGCCCGGCCGGCAGGAAGTACGAACGTACGTCGTTGGCCCCACCGAGCAGGCCAAATGGTGGCATTTCGTCCGCGGCAAACTCACTGCCGGCCGGCAGGCGTATGTCGTGGCGCCGCTTGTCGACGAATCCGAAAACATTGCTGCGGCCAGCGTCGCCGAAACATTCGAACGACTCACTAACGGCGAGCTTGCTGAATTCCGTGTTGGCATCATTCACGGCCGACTGTCGCCCACGGAAAAAGAAGAAGCCATGTCGCGCTACCGCGCTGGCGAAACGCAAGTGCTCGTCTCGACGAGCGTCATCGAAGTCGGTGTAGACGTTCATAACGCGTGCATCATGGTGATCGACTCGCCCGAACGCTTCGGCCTCGCTCAGCTTCACCAGCTGCGTGGCCGCGTCGGCCGCGGAAAACTCGCCGGCTTTTGCGCGGTCCTCGTTGGAGACGAACTCTCCGACCAAGCCCGGCAGCGGCTCGACGCCTTCGCCGCCACGACCGATGGTTTCCAACTCGCCGAAATGGATTTCGACCTTCGCGGTCCCGGCGACCTCTTCGGCACGCAGCAACACGGCCTGCCGCCGCTGCGAATCGCAGACCTCCGCCGCGACCGCGAAATTCTTGAAGAAGCTCGCCGAGAGGCCAAACAACTCTTCGCCGCCGACCCCGGTCTGAAATCCGCCGATCATGCCCGCCTCCGCCGCCAAATGCTTACACGCTACGGTAACGCCCTCGACTTAAGCGATGTTGGCTAAGACCCGCTTTTTGCGACATCCTAACCACCCGGCCCGTCAGCCCTCGGCTCTGCCGGGGGTTCTTCAATCGCTCTTCATCTCGGTTTGAAGCACGCAGCGCAAGCAAAAGTTCTAAAAATATTTATCCGCAGATGCCGCAGATGAAACGCAGATGGAATCAAGGAAAATGTATTGACTTCTTTATCTGCGAAAATCTGTGACATCTGCGGATAAAGCACTCACTCCCCCTTCAACCGCTGCTCCTCGCGCACCATTTCCGAAAACTCGGATCGATACCCGTGCTCATCATGCCCGAGCGCGTTCTCCGCGATGGTCATCACATCTTTGAACGTTAGATCGCCTTTGAATTGCGAATCTCGCAGCAACATTCCGAATCCGGCCACGGCGGCAGCGAATCGGAAATCTTCCGTTGCATTGGCGAATGCGTTTCCGCCATCGGTCACTGGCCATTCGAGTTTTTGGCTCGTGTCGCCATCCGGCGCTTTGTACCGCATCTTGAGCGTCAGCAACTCTGAACTTGCCGGTGTTTGATCGACGATCTGGTGTGTCGCCAAATCGCGCGGGCTCGAGTCTTCGGTCGCCTGCCGTAACGCTTTCTGATACTTCAAATCATCGACGGATGGCGGCGACTCGACCGTTTTCCCTGCGGGCACGATTTCGTACAGCGCTGTCACTGTATGACCGGCGCCGATTTCGCCGGCGTCCTTCTTGTCATTGTTGAAATCCTCGGTCTTGAGCATCCGCTTTTCGTAGCCGATTAGCCGATAGGCTGCGACCTTCGCGGGATTGAACTCGACCTGGATTTTCACGTCCTTGGCGATCGTCACAAGCGTGCCAGTCATCTCCTCGACGAGCACTCGCCGGGCCTCGGTGCGATTATCAATGTAGTGGTAATTCCCGTTTCCATGATCGCTGATGGCGACCATCATGGCGTCGTTGAGATTGCCGCGGCCGAAGCCGAGTGTGGAAATAAACACGCCGGTGTCCTTGGCCTTCTGGGCGACAAGCTTCTGTAACTCGTCTGTGTTGGTTGTGCCGACGTTGAAGTCGCCGTCGGTGCATAAGATGACGCGATTCGTGCCGCCTTTGATGAAATTGTCCTCGGCAATTTGATAAGCGAGTTGCAAACCGGCGCCGCCCGCCGTCGAACCGCCTGCTTCGAGCCTCCCGAGTGCCGCGAGAATGACATCCTGCTTCGCGCCGCTGGTGCTCGGTAACACGACACCCGTGTTGCCTGCGTAAACGACGATTGCGATATGATCGTTCTCGCCGAGCTCCTTCGTTAGCTGCTCGAGCCCGTACTTTACGAGCGGCAACTTTGCTGGCTCATTCATCGAGCCCGATACATCGACCAAGAACACGAGGTTCGACTGCGGCCGCGTGTCGCGATTCATCTCGCGACCTTTTACAGCGATCCGCGCGAGGCGATGCTCCGAATTCCATGGGCATCCGGCGACTTCGACGTGGGCCGCGAAGGGGGCCTTGTCGTCGTCTTTCGGGCCCGCATAGTCGTAATGGAAATAATTGACAAGCTCTTCAATCCGCACCGCATTCACCGGCGGCAACCGATGCATGTCGAGCAAGAACTGACGCACGTTCGAATACGAAGCCGAATCGACGTCAATTCCAAACGTTGAAACCGCATCGCCGCCCACGGCTTTAATGAACGGATTTTCGACGGTCGGCGTGTAACGATCGCCCGATCCATCGAGGTCCAATACATCGCTTTCTGCCTGATCATGCCACCGCTGCATCGAAGGCATTTGGACTCGAAGCGCGATTTCTGCGGGGCCTTGAGCACGGGCCAATGGAACCCGCGTGCCATTCGTAGCCGGAGCCAACCGCGTTTGCAGTGCGTCGTCAGCTATGACGATCGCAGGGTAGGCCGGTCCGATAGTAGCGGGCCTCATCACGGGTTTGCCCGTATCTACAACTCCCAACGACTGGGAAGCCACGAGCGGGGCAGAATGGACGTCGTCATCCAGGTAGAAGTGTTGCGACTCGACAACCGGGGCCGCTGCAACAAGCGAATGTTCCTTGGGAGCCGCACCCCGCGATTGTCCTTTCTGATTAGGCCGTACATCTGCCAGCGGCGCTGTGCCTCGCATTCGCGACGCAGGCTTCGATGCCAACATCGGTTCGGTCTCCGCCGCCGGCTGCGTTAACTCGGGAGCTGCCGAAGCAGCGGCAGGCATTGTTGCATTCGATTCACTGATCATCTGGCTAGTCGGAGCCAGCGAGGGAGCTGAAGCGTCGGGCGCAGCTTGGAGGATGCCGCGATCGAGCGATTTCGTTGCGAATTGCTGAGCCTGACCTAATCGATTATTTTTTGCCGCGACCTGCGACGGCTTGCGTGCACCCAACCTGGGCATTATGAAAAACAAGGTCGTTCCACCTACCAAAAGCGTGGCCGCGATTGCCGCCAAGAACCATCGCGTCGGATGCGCTTCAACCCGCGACTTATTCGTAACGTTTCGAACAGGCCGTGCATCAATCGATGCC
>DATBAY010000122.1:0-3279 GCA_036271295.1 Lacipirellulaceae bacterium
GAGCGTCCCTTCATAGTTGTGCTTGTGCTTGTGCCAGTAGTCATTCACGCCAATCAGAATGCTCAGCACATTCGGCTTCAAATCAAGACAATCCGCCTGCCACCGCTCCGCCAACTGATACACCTTATTCCCGCTCACGCCGCGATTAAAAATCTTGAGCCCCGCCTCAGGCATATCAACCAGCATCTGCGACGCCGCGAACCAAGGATATCCAGCACCCAGCGCTGCCTGGTCGTTCGGTTCGGAAATGTCCCGCTTGCGACCCATATCGGTAATCGAATCCCCTTGAAACAGCACCACATCACCCGGCTTAACGATCGGCTGCTTCGGTTGGGCCGTGCTTTCCTCCGCCGCCAACAGTTTGTCGATGGCGCCAAAGGCTACTACGCCAGCAGCCCCCAAGCCAAGGCTCGCACGCACAAAATCACGCCGATTCGAAGCCGCGCCGCCCAATTCATTCAATTCCGCCATGACAACACTCCGGGTACCGTTAAGCCAGTTGACCTACTACGATACGCCCAAGCCCGCCGTCCCTCAAGCGCGCTTCTAGAACCAACAAGAAGACTGAAAATGCAGATCGAAACCATCGACCGCCGCACGATTCGAGAACCCGACGCCCGCGCCATCGCCGAGCTACTGGTCTCGATTTGGCCGAAGCCCGGCCGCACCGTCGAAACTCGCACCGACGAATTGCTGAGCTACTGGCGGAACTACACTGGGCCCGAGCCCCGGTTCCCACGCTCCCTCGTCGTCCGCGACAACGGCCGCGTAACCGCCCACGCCGACGCCTCGCCCCGAACCGTCAAAGTGCCAGGCCACGATCTCACCGTGCTGGCCCTTGCCCGCGTCTGCACGACGCCCGAGACACGCGGCCAAGGTCTGGGCCACGCACTGGTCAAAAAAGCTTTCGAGCTCGTCGACGACGGCGTGTACCTATTCGCCTTGTTCCAAACTAAAGAAAATGTGCGGCCGTTTTACGAGAAGCTCGGCGCCGCCGTCGCCCCCAACCGCTTCTACAACGCCCAGGCCGAAGACCCCGAAGCCGATCCGTTCTGGGACCCGGTCATCATGTTCTACCCCAACCATGGCAACTGGCCCGCCGCCGATATCGACATCAATGGCCCCGGCTGGTGATTAGAAATGAGCGACTAACTATGCATCCGCGGCAATTCCTCACCCCGAGAAATAATCGCCGCTTCCGCCGCGGCCAGCTCATCCAGCCGAGCCATCACGACTTCCTCTGCGGCAAAATCCTTCGCCAGCCGCGTGTATGTAGTGTGGTGCCGAGCCTCGGACTCGAATAGCGAACCGTAGAACTCGGCCAGCTCCACATCCTTCACGTGCTCGCTGAGCACGTGGAACCGCTCACAAGAACGCGCTTCGATCAACCCCGCTACCAGCAGTCGATCCACCGCCCGCTGCGGCTCCTGCTTCCGAACCAGCTCGTTCAGCTCCCGCCCATACGACGACGGTGTCAACCGCCGAAACCGAATCGCGCGCTTCGCCAGCAAATCGAGCACCATGTGAAAGTGCTCAAGCTCCTCATTCACGATCTCCGTCATCTCGCGGCACAACTCAATATTCTCCACGTACGCGAAAATGAGATTGAGCGCCGTTCCAGCCGCCTTTTTCTCGCAGTGGGCATGGTCAATGAGGATCGCCGGCATGTCGCGGTCAACTTGCTCCAACCATCGGCTCGGCGTATCGCATTGCAAATGCAGCATCTCGCTTCACTCAATCCACAATTAAACGGTCGCCCAATAGCCGCCGCGAACGTGATCGAACTTCGCTTCTTGCCCGCGAACATTCAAATTGAATTCGCCATCATTGTAAACTTCTTCTCCCATCACCCAAGTGCGAACCGGCTTACCGACCAGCCGCGTTCCGTGCCAGGGAGTCCAGCCACACTTTGTCACCTGCTCCTCATTGCGGATCTCGTGTTCCCGTTTCAGATCGACCAGCACGAGATCGGCATCGTAACCAACCTCAATGCGACCTTTGCCGACGATGTCCCACACCCGCGCCGGCGCATCGCACATCCAATGAACCACCTGTTCCAGCGTGCAGCGTCCACGGTGGACCTCATTCAACATGAGAGCCAGCGAGTTTTCCACCGCGGGCAGCCCGGAAGGCGACGCAGGGTAGGGCCGGCGCTTCTCTTCCAGCGTGTGGGGCGCATGATCGGTTGCCACGACCTGCAACCGGCCGTCGCCGAGCGCCCGCCAGAGCTCTGCATTGTCTTCACGCGTTTTGAGGGATGGATTCATCTGCACCAGCGTGCCGAGGCGGGCATAGTCATCCACGCTAAAAAGCAAATGATGCAAGCAAGCTTCTCCCGTGATCAATCCTCGATGATCACGAAGCAATTCAGTTTCCGCGGCAGTAGAAACGTGCAGCACGTGAAATCGGTGGCGATGACGATGGGCCAAATCCATTGCCCGCCGCGTCGCGACAATCGCTGCCTTATGATCGCGTATCCGCGAGTGATCGGCGACGTCGATGGTGCCTGCGAGCGCCGCGGCATTGGCTCGTACTGTGGCTTCGTCCTCGCAATGCGCCGTGATCGGGAGCGTTGTTTCCGCGAAGATCCGCTCCAGCGCCTGCTGATCGTCGACAAGCAAATCGCCAGTGCTGGAGCCGATAAAAATCTTGATTCCCGGCGTCCGAGTTGCCTGTTTAAGGTCCCCAACATTCTGTGGAGTTGCACCAATATAGAAGCCGTAATTCACGAGCGATTTCGACGCCGCGAGTTCCAGCTTTTCGTCGAGGCGACCCTGCGTCGTGGCGGGCGGTACGGTGTTCGGCATCTCCAGGAAGGTAGTGACACCGCCTTTGGCGCACGCCCGACTCGCAGTCGCCAGGTCCTCCTTATGCGTCAGCCCCGGTTCGCGAAAGTGAACCTGGTCATCGATCACCCCGGGCAGCAAGTGCAAGCCGGCGGCGTCGATCGTTTCATCAACCCGCAGCTGGCTGGCCGCATCAATCTCGGCGATTTTGCCGCGCTCAATGACGACGGCTACCTGCCGAATACCCGCGGGAAGCACGACGCTCGCGTTTTTGATCAGGCAGCGCATCGCACTAGTGTAGCAAAACCGCTAGCGTGCATCGCCCTCTTCTGCATGCACTGCAGGTGGCGGAATAGACGATTGACGCAAGTCGGCTTGAGCGAAATCCCAACTTTGCTGTACTACCCACCTCGACGCTTCGTATCTCGCAGCTTCGCGCTCTCTTCCTGCGCAAATGCCGATTCTCATCGCCAAGCGCCGGCAATGTTTTCAT
>DATBAY010000123.1:0-12969 GCA_036271295.1 Lacipirellulaceae bacterium
ATTTCTGGCGTGCCGTGCGGCGTCGGCTCGCCGCTCGTAAGGTCCAAAATGCCGACGCGTCGCCCCTCCTTTTTGAATTTCAAAATCGCCCCCGCCATGCCCAATTCGGCATCATCCGGGTGCGGTGCAATCACGAGAATATCAAGCATGGGAGGGCCGAGCTTCGAGGATTAAGGATCGAGTATCAAAAGGCCGAAGTGAAGCGGTGCTATCGCAATTGCGTGCCAGCGTGCGGCCAAAACATCGCTTGCCGCATTAGCGGCAATTCGTCAAACTCTGCCGCCTCTTCTACACCGTGGCACTTCTCATCTCTTCGCCGAGTTTGGCCGTGATCTTGCGACGACTCCATTTTACTCGCCCGCTTTCCGTGGCGGCAGTGTTGCTCCTGCCATTGTTTTCCACCGGCTGCAAACTGATGGAAAACGATTGGTGGAACCCCGATCATTATCGCGACGAACGCGCCGTCGATATCGATCACCGGCTCGATAAGGCCGAGCCGATCGTCAAGAACCCGTTCTAAATCAGGTCGTCTTGCGTTCTAATGGCGGCGTTCGCGATCGCAGCGATTGCGATCGCCGCACCCTTCGCCGGATGAACCGCTATGACGAACGACCAGGCTCGCGCCACCTACGAAAAGCTCTGCACACACGCCCGCGAAGTCGCAATTCTGAATTCGACGCAGTCCCTTCTCGGCTGGGACGAGCGTACCAAACTGCCGCCCGCCGGCGGCGAATATCGTGCGGAGCAAATGAGCTACCTCGCCGGCTTAACGCATAAAAAGCTGACGGCGCCCGAAATCGGCGATTGGCTCATCGAACTCGCCGACAGCGATCTCGCCGCCGACCCGCACAGCGACAGCGGCGCCGATATCGTCAACATGCGCCGCGACTACGAGCGTAAAACCAAGCTGCCGCAAGCGCTCGTCGAAGAACTCGCCAAGCTCTCCGTGCTCGGCCAACAACTGTGGGTCGAAGCCCGCAAAGCCAACGACTTCGCCCGCTTTCGCCCATTGCTCGAACGCACCCTCGAACTTAAACGCCAGGAGGCCGCCGCGATCGGCTACGAAAAGGAACCGTACGACGCACTGCTCGATGAATTCGAACCGGGCGCGAAAACGTCCGAGGTAGCGCACGCTCTCAACGGCCTGCGCGAGCAGTTGGTGCCGCTGGTCGCTGCCATCGCGGCCAGTCCGCGCAAACCAAACCTCGATGCGCTTCGCGGCAACTACCCCGTGGATCTGCAAGAACAGTTCGGTCGGCGTTGTTCAACCGCGATCGGCTTCGACTTCAACCAGGGCCGACTCGATACCACGAACCATCCCTTCTGCGCCGGCATGGGTCCCTATGATGTGCGTCTCACGACGCGCTACGATCCCGAAAACCTCTCTGGCTCACTCTTCAGCACACTGCACGAAGCGGGCCACGGCATTTACGACCAAGGCCTGCGCAAAGAGCACTATGGACTTCCCACGGGAGACGCAGTCTCGCTCGGCATCCACGAATCCCAATCTCGCATGTGGGAAAATCTCGTCGGCCGCAGCTATGCCTTCTGGGAATTCTTTTTCCCGATCGCCCAACAAACGTTCGGCGCAGCGCTCGGCCGCGTTGCGCTAGATGACTTCTACTTCGCGATTAACGATGTTCGACCCTCGCTCATTCGCACCGAGTCGGATGAAGTGACCTACAATCTGCACATTCTCATTCGCTTCGAACTCGAGCTCGCGCTCATCAATGACCAACTTAAGGTCGCCGATCTCCCGGAAGCTTGGCACGCAAAGTACCGCGAATACCTCGGCATCCAATCCCCCACCGACGCTGACGGCGTACTGCAAGATGTCCACTGGAGCTCTGGCGCGTTCGGCTACTTCCCAACCTATTCGCTTGGCAATCTTTACGCCGCCCAATTCTTCGAACAGGCGACGGCCGACCTTGGCGATTTGCACGGAATGTTCGCTCGCGGCGAGTTTATGCCGCTCCGCGAATGGCTACGCAAAAACATTCACGCCGAGGGCCGCCGCTATCCGGCTGCCGAGCTCGGCCGTCGCGTCACCGGCAAAGCGCTCTCTCACGACGCTCTCATGCGCCATCTTCGCACCAAATTCATGCCTCTTTACGACCTCCATTAGGTCGTGCCGCGTATTTTAATCTGACAGCGAAATGGCGGATTCCCGCAAGGCTCACCCCGGACTTTGCCGGTTATATCGGTTGCCGGACCTGCGGTGCGTTTTGACGCGGCATGAACCGTCGGTCGCCCCGCGCAGTCGATGTTGCGTACAACTAGGCAATGGTAGACTGTCGTAACGCTTGTACTGACGCCGATTTTCCGGCTGGCCACGCCTCGTCCGCGTCGGCTGCTTGAGGGAGCTCATTCACCATGCCTCAACTGGCAAAATGTCCGCAGTGTCAACACGATCTCTTGGCTCCCGAGGATGTCCTCGACGGCGCTTGGGTCCGCTGTCCTAGCTGTTGGTCGTTCTTTCAAATGAAAGATGCGACCACCCGCGCGCTTCCGTCGCTCGAAGTAATCGAACCTGCGACTGCGGCGAAAGAAGTTGTCCCCGCGAAAGAAAAGGCCAGCGACGCCGCTCAAACGATCCAAGATGTTTCGACGGAAACTTGGTCAGACGATGCTGAACTCCACAAGTTGCACGATGAGGATGAAATCGAACCCGTAGGCCCTGTCGCCTCGGAAGAATTGCACATTGCCGAGCCAGAAAAGGAAAACGTTGCCGAGCTGCTCGACTCGGATTTGAATTTCGACGACGAGACGCAACCCTTCGAAGCCGTCGCCTTCGACGAACCGTCGACAATTCCGCTCAGCCCAGTGCTGCAAACCTCGGTGGAGTCAGAAGCTGAAACGGTCGAGCTCGCCGGAATCGAGGACTTGTCCGCAGGAACGGATGGCGTACCGCTAGAGACGCCCGAGGAAGCCGCGCAGAGAATCGACGCCTGGTTCCGCTCGGCAAAAACTCTCGAAGATGTGCCCGCGGTCTCCGATGTTCCGCTGCTGGATGAAACCGCACTCGATGAACCTTCAGTAATCGAAGCAAAAGCGCCGGAATTAGAATCGACGGCGATCAATGCGACCGTCGACCTGGGCAGCGCTCACCTCGATGAGCTCAGCGACGACTTCGAACTCGAGCACGCCTCCGAGTCACCGTCCGAGCCGGTCGCTCCGTGGGATGATTCCCACCACATGGATCAGCTCTTGGCCGATATCCAGGACCAGCCCCAACATAACGAATTTCAACCAGAGCCTCAGGAATTGGTCGACGAGATGCACGACGACGAAGTCAGCGAAACCGCCGAGCCAGCTGCCGACTGGATGCCCGAGGAATCGCTCGCGATGAGCGCTGCGGGTGGTTCGCCGCAACGCGGTCGGTCGGTGATCCGCACGCTCGTGCTGCCCGCTGTCTGCGGCGTACTAGGCCTCGCACTGGGCTACTACGCGTTGCTATGGATCAGGGGCCCGCAAATCGACGTCCTCGACGCTGCCAAGTATTTGCCAAAGGCGCTGCTGCCCGCGTCCTTTAGCCACCCACCACAACAAAAACTGGCAGCGGCTCCCGCGATCCCACCTGCCGCCGACACCGCAGCAGAACCGCCAGCGAACGAACCAAATGCTGCGCCCGGTGACGCGGCGCAAACGCCCGAGGCCGTGAAGCCAAACGAGGCCCCGGCCGAAAAACTGGCGAGCTTCACCGAGCCAGTCAATCCAAACAAAACACCCACCGCGAACGACGATCGATACGCATCGACCGCACCCGCCAGCGATAAAGCAGCGGAGCCCGCAGCTTTCAACCCTCCGCCCGCCACTCCGGTGAGCGACAACCCGCCCGCTCCCGCAACGGAAGCGGTGCACATTTCGGGCGTACCTTCGTTTAGCGCCTCGGATCTCG
This sequence comes from Lacipirellulaceae bacterium, assembly GCA_036271295.1. GTDB lineage: Bacteria > Planctomycetota > Planctomycetia > Pirellulales > Lacipirellulaceae > JABDGM01. The sequence continues at coordinate 3,899 of DATBAY010000123.1, forward strand.
CTGCCGCACTCGTCGCTGCCAAAGATGCTCAGAACGGTCTCGTGAACGGCAGCCTCAGCGACGGCCTGAGTGTTGCGAAGACCAAAGGCTTCAGCTATTCGATCCTCGCCGATTTGGCTCAGAAGGCCACGTTCGTCGATCCGTCCTCCGCAGATGCCGCCAAACTCCAGCAAAACGCCGACACTATTTTCCGCGAAACGCTGGCCGCGCCCCACGCGCGGGAGGAAGTCGCTCAAATCGTCCCTAAGTGGATCGGCTCGCCGAATCGCAAACAAGGCGGCGTTTTCTTCGCCGGCAACATCGTCGTCCGCGACAAACAGGGCAGTGTAGTTGAAGGCAGCGTCGACATCGGCGCAGGTCAGCCACTCCTGGTGCTGCTCCCGCCAGCGCTGGCAGAAAAGCCGCCCACCGGCCCGGTGGCCGTCGTCGGATACATCATCGACAAACCGGCCGAGTGCATATCGGGCTACACCGGCACGGCTCCCCAAGCCGTTTTCGCCGGAAAGCTAATCCCACTCCAATAGCCGGCAGATCAGCTGACTTCTCCCAACACTCGGCGACGGACTGGTCGCTTCAGCGACCAGTTCGTACGATAGGCGCACATTCATTCCGCCAAAATTCCCCGCTGCGCCTCACCCCATGATCATCGCTGTCCCCAAAGAAACCTATCCAGCCGAACGCCGCGTCGCCCTCATTCCGGCCAGCATCCCACCACTCGTGAAGTTGGGCACGAAAGTGCAAGTAGAAGTCGGCGCCGGCCTCGCCGCCGGTTTCACGGACAAGGCATACCAGGATGCTGGCGCCGAAGTCATCGCCGATCGCCACCGGCTATTTCAAACCGCCGACATCGTCTTCCAGGTCCGTGGCCTGGGCGCAAATCCTCACTCCGGCGCCGGCGATCTCGAGTTCATGCGCGAAGGTCTCGTCATCGTCGCGCCCTGCGATCCGCTCGGCAATCCGACCGCGGTAAAACAACTCGCCGAGCGCGGCGTCACACTCTTCGCCATGGAACTGATCCCGCGCATCACGCGCGCTCAAAGCATGGATGTGCTCTCCTCGATGGCCACAATCGCCGGCTACAAAGCCGTGCTGCTCGCTGCCGATCGCCTGCCCAAGATGTTCCCCCTCATGATGACCGCCGCTGGCACGCTCACGCCGGCAAAAGTGTTCGTCATCGGCGCCGGTGTCGCTGGCCTGCAGGCCATCGCATCGTCGCGCCGGCTCGGCGCCGTCGTGCATGGCTACGACGTTCGCCCGGCCGTAAAGGAGCAGGTCGAGAGCCTCGGCGCGAAGTTCGTCGAGGTCCCTCTTGAAACCACTGGGGCCGAAACCGCCGGCGGGTACGCCAAGCAACTCGGCGAAGAGTTCTACCAGAAGCAACGCGAGCTGATGGCCCGCACCGTGGCCGCGAGCGATGTCTGCATCACCACCGCCGCGATCCCCGGCAGGCCCTCACCAAGAATTATCACCGCCGAGGCGGTTCACGGCATGGCCCCAGGCTCCGTGATCGTCGACCTTGCGGCAGAGCGCGGCGGCAACTGCGAGCTCACCGAGCCCGACCAAGTCGTCGTCGAAAATGGCGTCACCATACTCGGCCCCACTAACCTTCCGGGCGAAGTACCCACCCACGCCAGCCAAATGCTGGCCAAAAATCTCACGAATTTCACCAAGCTCATTACGCGCAATGGCGAATTCTATTTGAACCTCGACGACGAAGTAGTGCGCGCGACGCTAGCCGCCACCCGCGGGGAAGTGGTCTCGCCTCAAGTGCGGGAACTGCTAGGATTGCCTGCCCTGAAAACGCCTGCCGCGGAAGCGCCGCCGGTCAACCATTTAGCCGCGTCCTGAGACGAATTGTCGCCGCGTTTTTAGGTCTTTAGATTGCACTCGCACACTCGTGCGCTCTTTTGGCCCGTCGCGCCACGTTAAGTTTTGGCCCCGCGCGAACCGACTGCATACAATTCACGTAAGCGCTCCGGACAGAGTTTTTCCTACCGCTATCGCAGCTTTCAGTGAGAACCGAGGCACATGAAGATCAACTCCAACCAAGAACTGCTGCCGCCGATTTCGCAAGAGCCAAACACCGCCTCCGATTGGGTGGATTGGCTCACATCGCCCCTCCCGGGCCGCTTCATGCTGCCCGCGACCGGGCTGTTGGTAATGGGGCTCGACTGGCTCTGCTTCTCCGAAGAGGCCGCCACGCTCGGCCTCGCGATCCCTCTCACCTCGCTCGTGGGTTTCGTCGGCGGAGCTGTTGGCACCTACTACTTACAGCGCAAGTACGGCCTCGACTCGCGGCCAACCGCTTGGCTAAAAAGCCTGCTCGCCGGCTTCCTCGTCGGCATCCCGTTGCCACTCGGCGGCACGCTGCTAGGCGCCTGGGTGCTCACCACATCGGGCGTCTTGAGCCTCAAAGATCGCCTCTGGAACCACCGCTTCGGCCAAAAGCAACAGCGCAGCTAATTCCCCGCCAGCGCGACCGAACTCCAAATGCCAAAAAAGTGGCACAAGCTGCCCGCGATCACGAGCAGATGCCACACGGCATGAAAATGCCGTACGCGCGTATCGAAGAACAGGAACAGCGTGCCGAACAAGTAGCACGCCCCGCCGACGATCATCAAGTAGGTGCTATCTACGGGCACTGTTTGTCGCAGCACCGGCACGGCAATTATCGGTAACCAACCTAGCACGATGTACGTCCACATCGAAATGTTGTGCACTCGATGCGCGAGCACGACCTTGGAAAAGAATCCTACGAAGGCGGCGGTCCACAACCCAACCAGCAGCAGCCAGCCAGCGCCCGTTCGCCAGTAGGTCAATCCAAACGGCGTATACGTCGCCACGATCAAGAAATAAATGCACCCTTGATCGAGTTGGCGAAAGAAATTCTTTCGCCGCACATCTGTCACGCTATGCGACAACGTCGATGCCGCGTACACCGCGATCAGGTTTGCCGCGTAGATCGCGCAGCCCGTGATTTGCCACACATCTCCGTGACGCAAAACACTCAGCACCATCGCGAGCCCGCCGAGTACGGCGAGCACTAAGCCAAAACCGTGCGTCAGGGTGTTGACGAATTCTTCGTCGCCGGTGCGCTGCCACGCCGCATGCTGCTGAAGGTCGTCGATTTCTAATTGTGCTGTACTCATATTTGTTCGCATTTTGCGACTGATGACACGAAGAGCAATCCTCCACCCTATCAGTTGCCGAAGCAGTCCGAAACTATCTAATCACCTCGACGTTGCAATTTTCCATGGTTCCGAACCGCCTATTCGGGATAGGTAAACGCAACCGAAGATGACGCAAAAGCTTGGCGTTGGTCGCAAACTGACCAGCCAAACTGCATTATTTTTTTATTTGATATATTCCGCCCCCCGGAAGCTTTGCTAAGCCACTTTATCCATCCAATCAGCCGGGTCGTGCTATTTGGATTCGCTATAACCACAACCTAGGATTCAGAAGCTATTACACAGTCCATTTGCCACTGTTACAGCCAAGCCACCATGAACATCGCTGCACTTCCGCTCGCCGGCTTCGAAGATCGCTTCGCTAATCCACTCTCGGTCGATCACCGCCGAGAACTCGCGCTCGCGCGTGATCGCTCGCGCGTGATCCACAAAACGGCGCGTGTCGCGGCGTTCAATGGTTGGTCCAGTGCGATCATCGCCGCTGCTTCGGCGCCGTTCGCGCTAACAAGCCCAATTGCACTAGCGCTCACGGCCGCGATCGCGATTGTCGCCGTCAACGAATTCCGCGGGCGACGGCGCATCCTAAATTTCAATCCGTCCGGCGCAACGCTGCTCGGCTGGAATCAGATCTTTTTCTTGGCCATGATCACCGCCTACAGCTTGTGGATGCTATACGGTAACCTGAGCAATTCGGGATCCGTATCCGATGAGCTAAAAGGCTACGTCGATCTGGATTCCGCGCTCGGCTCTTCAGGCGGCTTCGCAGGCGTGTACAAGCAAATCATCCTGATCTTCTACGGCGGTGTGATCGGACTCAGCGCGCTGTTCCAAGGGGGCACCGCATTCTATTACTTCTCACGCCGCCGGCAAATCGAAGACTTTGTCGCCGAAACGCCCGAGTGGGTTCGCGACGTCCAACGTGAAACGCACTCCGCGTAGTACGCTCAAATCCACAAGTGCAGGCGCCCACCCAGCATGTCGGGAATCGCTTTCTCGACGAGTGCGCGGACCGTTTTTCCGTGGTACCGCGTGCTTAAGTGCGCGGCGATTACGAGTTCATTCTTGAACTTCTCGCGCCGCTCCACGAAATCGTCCAAATGCATGTGGCCAAATTTGTGGATCTTATCGCGGCGATGATCCGGCGCCACGAACGTCAGCTCACAGATCAATATCTTCGCTTCGTACATTACCGGGTTATCATCTAATCCGCCCGGTGCACTGTCCCCCAAATACGCCAAGATCGGTCGGCGAATTTCCGCGCTCACATCTGTTCCAGCCAGCCGCAAATCTCGAATCTGTTCACCACTTAAGTCTTGGTATTCAGGCTTCAGCTTCCGCCGCCGGTCCCACACAACAAATCCCACCGAGGGAACCGTATGCTTCGTCGGCACCGCCGAAACGATGAGCTCGCGCGACAGTTCGATCTCGTCGCCCGGCGCTATCGGCCGCATATCACACGGCAGCCGCCCCCGATCCAGCTTGGTGAATTGGCGTAGAATCCGCTCCATCGGCTCGATCGTCTCGGCCGGCATGTAGATGACGGGCGGCGTCATCTTCATCATGCGTCGCCGCGCTACGTAAACCGGCAGCGCCACGATGTGATCCAAATGACCGTGCGTCACGAACCAGGTCTCGGTCCCCATGAACGACCACGGCTGCGCGCCAAGATCGAAACCGAGCTTCAACTCCGGCAAGCGCCAATAAGTTTGCACCGCTGCTCGCGAGTAGCCTTCAATCGTTAGCTCGCCATGCTTGAGCGTCTTGACCGGCAGGTTGTTAATCATCGAAGACGCGGCGAGAAATAGCGGCGGAACAAAACGCTATTGTAGGACGAGGTTCAGCCAGGGTCGAGGCTTCGCCCACGACGCTCAGAAACTTACTGCTTACCTGCGGCGGTGCCAGGTTCGTAATCGGCGATCGTCGCGAGGTCCGCAGGCAACGGCTTGTCCCCGCTCTCCAGCCAGATCTCTTCGAACAACGATTGCTGAGCAGCGCGAGCATGTTGGTGGCGCACCAGCTCCAGAACTGCTAGAAACATTCCCACGAGTTTCGACTTATGGACGGACGGTTCAAACAGCGTCGTGAAAGCCATTCGACCGTTGCGGCGTAACTGGTCGTCGATCCAAACCATGTACTTGTGAATGGGCGTTTCGTCGTAACGAATACTCTCCGGCCGGATTACTGCTGCGTTCTTCGCTTTAAGCACGCGACCAAACGCACTGACGAGGTCCCACAGCTCAACCTCTTGGATCGGCTGCTGATCGGGCGTCACCTGCCGCGCCGGCAAATCATTAGCCAATCGCGGAAACCGCTGCCGCCATTCTCGGCTACGCTCCTCGAGCATGCTGGCCGCGTCGCGGTATCGTTTATATTCAAGCAACCGCCGCACGAGTTCCTGACGCGGGTCCTCCAGCTCAGCCTTCACCTCCTCTGCGCCGGGCAAAACGGCCCGCGACTTCATTTCAATAAGCAGGCTCGCTGTGTCAAGAAAGTCGCTTGCCGCATCCACGTCGATTTGCTCCAGGACCGCAACGTGCTCTAGAAACTGCTCGGTCACCGTGGTGATCTCGATATCAATCACATCGAGTTCGTGTTTCCGAACAAGATACAAGAGCAGATCGAGCGGTCCTTGAAACAGTTCGAGTTCGATACGAAAGCTCATACAGCGCCCACGCCCGCTTGGCTCGATCCGTAATCTCGGTGACTGCCCTAAAGGGCCACGAGAATCTATCAGACTGGCTGCCTGAGGGCGACCCGGACCGGTGTCCGGACGAAGGAGGTGAGCCTTTGCTAGCGGTGCAATCAGCGGCTCGCGCAAAAAACCGGCCGGGGCTTCTTTGAAGAAGATCCCGGCCAGTGAAAACTCGTGACAATCCGCAAATCGATGCCCGGCTCAGGGTGCATTGATCACATGGTGGGCACCGACCCAACGGACTACACGAGATCAAAATAAGGCCAAAAGCCTTACTTCTTGTCAGACTTTTCAGGAGCCTTGTTGTCGCTGCTGCTGGAGCTGCTGTCCGAAGAGGACGAGCTGGCGCTCGCGCAACCACAGCTGCTACCCGAATCACCGCAGCTGCTGCAGCTTGAGCTGCCACAGCTGGAGCTACCACAGCTGCTTTCGCAACCGCAGCAACGATGACGGTGGTGACGGTGACAGCAACCACAGCTGCTTTGGCAGCAGCTGCTCTGCTCGCAACCACAACTTGGGGCTGCGGCGGCTTCACAACCACAGCTCGGGGCTGCGGATTCACAGCTGCTGCAGCTCGACCCGCAGCTGCTCTGGCAACCACCGCAAGAACCGCAGCTGCCATGGTGGCGACCGAAGTGAGCCTGGGCCTGACCTTCCATGCCGATGAGCATGGCAGCCATGGCCACCAGACCCAACGTCAATCGAACGACATTTCGCTTCATCACAAATCCTCCAAACTGGAACAAAAAATAGAACGTTCTAACCTCATGTCCGAAATGCGCGATCGACGAACCAAGGCAAAGCCGCCATCGTGACGCTGCGATAAATCGCAGGCCGATGCGAGATCGACTTTCCGCCCGAGCCCGTGAGAGTGGCTGCTCCCCGGGGAGGGGAACCTGCGACTCTCTCCCATCGTCGCAGATATCCCAAGGCACGCGATCGTTAGAGTCGCTAAGCTTTGAGATTGCACCATAGGTACCCGATGCTGGGGAGCTCGACAAGCCACTGAGTTGGCAGGAAATCGAGAAAATTTTCCGATTGGGAATTTGACACACTTTTGGAAATTTAGGGGTTTGCGCTTTACTTTCTCGGCACTCCCGTCAGTTGAGTCACTTAGGGCCGGCCTCTGTGGCGCAAAATCTTTAATCACAACCATTTAGGAATGCCTTGCTGAATTTCTGTTTTTATTACGTTGGAACCCGAGTTCTAAAAAACAACAAAAGCTAGCAATGCTAGCGTCTGTGTTTGATGAATAAAAAACCCGGCCAAATTGGCCGGGTGAGTGCAAATTTGAGGGTTGTGTTTTCGCGATTAGCGGCGCTCGGGGCTTTGTTGCTCCGAGGCCGTGTACGGTGCTTGCGCGGACGGGTAGTTCGGCGTTCCACCAGCTGGCGCGACGGCTGGCATTCCCAGGCCGGGATTTCCGCCGTTTCCGCTTGGGCCTGCGACAGGAGGCATCCCCATACGGGACTGCGAGACTGGCTGTTGTGCCGCACCATTCGCTTGAACTCCGTTATCAGGCACGGCGCCGCCAGCGGGTTGAGTGCTTGCCACGCCGCCCATGGTCTGTCGCGGGATCGCCATGTTCTGGCCGGATTCGAAATCGGTCAGCGTCCAAGGTTTATCCGGGGCGGTCCCGTAGGCGATGCCGGAGACCCGCCAATCGTTATCAACCAGGCGGAGGAGGCAGCACATTTCCTCGCTGTGCGGCGTTCCTTCGGAGGTGTCTGTAATGACGCACTGCACAATGGCCTGATCGGCCGAGGGAGCCCGGACTTCGCCGATCTTGAATGAGGCAGTGTCCATGCCCGGCGGAGAGAGTTGCTTGCCGCTAGCGACAATGTTCTGCATGGCTTTCGGCGTGAGGCGGGCACTGATGCGTTGGCTATCACCCTTAATCATGGCGTCGAGGAAATCTGCCGTGGCATGAGCCACGGGATTACTCGACGGGTCGGTTTCCTTGATTTGGGAAACCTCGTTGTCCGCCGAGGCATTCGCGTTCGGGGCGGATTGTTTGCTGCAGCCGGCCAGGAGGCCGAGTCCTAAAACGGCGATGACACCAAACCGGATGGTGCAATTCATTGCGATCTCCGCATCGAAAAGTGAGAAGCGTATTGGCAGATTCCCGTGCCGGGGACGTGGCGGCGAACGAACGGCGCCTCGGATGGCATATGGGGCGGGGAGTCTGTCAAAAACGTGGCGGATGGTCAACCGCGCGTTGCCGGCGTTAGGGGGCAAGTGCTAGCGTGACGAGGCTAGAAAGTGAAAATAAGGGACTCGGACAAAATCGAATCAAGGCACCCTTACCCCGGCCCTTTCCCACGGGGAGATGGAGTTAGCGAGCGGTTATTGGGATTTTTGGGCCGCGGCGGATGGGGGGCGAATCGCGCTAAGTCGTTGGTTAGTGCAACGTTCAATTTTGAACGCGGACCCGAGATGCGCGCAACACGATTTTTTAGTACAAAATTCGCGTCCCGTTGGCACTGGTCGATTAAGTAGTGGGATTGATTCGCCCCACTTCCGCCCCAGATTCCCGCCCGCAATTATAGCGGGATGGATGGAATCGATCTTCTCAAAGCGCAGGCCGTCACCAGGCGCAACGCCGCAATACTGGCGGCCAAGCGGGAGTATCACAAGACCCTGCTTGAGATAACCGCCCTGAATCGCAAGCTCGGCATTAAGCCGATGGGCAGGCCACGTAAGCGGCTCCCGGCGGGCGACCCCAACTTGAAAGCCACGACGGTAGCTCGTGAAGTGCTGCTAGAGGGCAAGCCCATGACACTGGTGGAGTTGACGTTGGAAGTCCAGCGCCGTGGTTGCCGATCCGTGGACGATCCAAGGCAGGTATCGCACGCCATACGCGAAGGGCTGCGGAAGTACGCGCGGGAGTTTCGGAAGGATGATAAGGGGCGGTGGTCGTCACCCACACAGTAATGGGACAGTAACGACCGCCGAGCGCTCAGCTGTTAATGTAGGGTGTTTGCGCAAGACGCCATAAAACATTTTTTCTATGTATGGTGGTTTTCTCAACACAAGAACCACCAAATCGTGTACGCTATCGGTCTGCGTGAACTCGATTGGAATAAAGTTTCACTTTTCGTGGACTGCGGACGGAGCACACAATGCTATTTGATTTCGCCGTAGAGCATCTTCTGCCAGAGCAAGGTGCGATCGATCTCACCTTGCCGTTT
>DATBAY010000124.1:0-2816 GCA_036271295.1 Lacipirellulaceae bacterium
CTCGTTTACCGGATGACGGCTTCCAGGCTTGCAGCAAAGCATTTCCCAGCCATGCCCATCGGCGTGCAACGCGCTGTAAATCACGCCCCGGCTGACATCATTGGACCGTTGAAGAACTAATGCACCGGCCCCGTCGCCAAACAGAATGCAGCTTGACCGATCCTTGTAATCGGTAATCCGGCTCAGTGTTTCGGCGCCGATGACCATCACGTTGCGGTATCGCCCGGCCTTGATAAATGAGGCCGCAGTTTCCAGCGTGTAAATAAACCCGCTGCACGCGGCTGTGATATCGAACGCCGGAGTAGAATTCAGTCCCAACTCGGCGGCGATAAAGCAGGCGGTTGAGGGGAAAGTCATTTCGGGCGAAATGGTTCCGCAGACGACGAGATCGAGGTCGCGCGCCTCAAGACCCGCGGCGGTTAGCGCCCGGCGCGCCGCCGCGGCGCCCATCGTCGCGGTCGATTCGCCTGGGCCGGCGATACGGCGTTCCTTGATTCCGGTCCGCTGGACGATCCACTCGTCGTTGGTATCCACCATTTTCGACAAGTCGTCGTTGGTGAGACGTTTCTCGGGCAGAAAGCTGCCGGTCCCCGCGATGATGGCACCGTAATCAGGCATGTACTTTTAGAGGCTCTTGTTGTCGTCGTGCACGCGGCTACTCGGGCCGCACAACTGGTAATTCTTCGCCGCCTGGAATGCTTGCCGCGATTTCCCGGACAATTGTGTCGTTGATACCGCTTTTGGCAAGTTGGCGGCCCACTCGGATGGCGTTCATGATAGCCCGGCTGTCTGAGCGGCCGTGGCAAATAAGGCAATATCCGCCCACGCCCAGAAGCGGCGCTCCGCCGTACTCCTGAAAATCATGGCGCTGATAAATTTTGTTCATCGCTGCTTTGAACGGATCGAGCAGCTTGGGCTCGAGTTGTCGAAGCTCGGCCAGGATCGTTTTAAACAATCCCTCGGCAAGCCCTTCGGTAAACTTCAGTACGATGTTGCCGACAAACCCGTCGCAGACGACCACGTCGACAACCCCGCGAAAAAGATCGCGGCCTTCGACATTGCCGAAAAAATTAATCTGCGGTTCATCGCGAAGGAGCTTGCGCGCTTCCTTGACGGTCGTCGTGCCCTTGGCGTCTTCTTCGCCGATGGAGAGCAGGCCGACGCGCGGGTTTTTCACACCGCACACAGCTGTTGAATACACGCTGGACATCATTGCATATTGAAGCAGGTGGCGGGGTTGGGGCGCGATATTGGCCCCGACATCGCAAAGCACCACGGGCCCGTAAAACGTCGGCAACAGAACCGCGATGCCTGGCCGGCTCACTCCTGGCAGGGTTCGCATTCGAAGCTGCGCTGCCGCGACGCACGCGCCGGTATTGCCAGCGGAGATGACAACATCCACCTCGCCTTTGGCCGCCAGCTTGCACATCACTGAGATCGAGCTGTCGGGTTTATTTCTGATCGCTTCGACAGGGGAGTCGTCCATCCCGACGACTTGCGTGGTATGCACCGTCTTATAGCGCAGCTTCTGCTCTTCACTCAAGTTACTTGCAGCCAGAGCTTCACTGATGATTGTCTGGTCCCCAACCAGATACACCATGTCGTCGGCATCGAGGAGTGGGGCCGCTTCCCAACAGCCCTTCAAGATGGCGGCCGGCGCCTTATCGCCGCCCATCACGTCCACCGCAGCTCGCACGAGTATCCTCCCTCGATGAGACCGGCGTTAGGCTTGATCCGTATCCATCTGGAGGGCAAGCTTGGGATTCACGTACCCGCAATTGTCGCAGGCGCAATGCGGAAGCTTGGCGCTGCCGCACTGTGGGCATCGAACGTAGTGAATCGGCTTAAGCGCGTGATGCGAACGACGTTTGCGCTTGCGCGATTTGCTGTGTTTCTGGACCGGAAGCATGACCAACTCCTGCGGGTCGGACGGCAGGCAAAAAGCCAAAAAACCGTCCGATTGCGAATCTCATTAAACGCAACAAGCGGGCCGAAACCCGCCGTACGGGAAAGCTCGGTACGTTAGAGGCAATCAAAAGTTCTGTCAAGAACGCCAAAAGCCCGTGAGATCGCGGGAGATGGGGCTAATTGATCGTCAAAGTGTAATGCATCAAATGCTCCAAATGCACCGCTCACGCAAAGTTGTGCGTTGTGCAGGACGCGATAAAGACCGGGTGTAAGCGCTTTACAGGCATTGGCATATAACGCGATTACAGCGCGTGGCGCTTGCCGACCCGCAACGACACTTGTGTAATTTCAGGCTCAGGAATAGATTGCCCGCACTCGCATGGCCCAGCCCAACGTCGCATTGTTCATTACTTGTCTGACCGATCAGTTCTATCCGCATGTTGGGGTGGCGGTTACGAAGATTCTTGAGCGATTTGGGTGCCGTGTGCAATTTCCCGCGGCGCAAACCTGTTGCGGCCAGCCGTTTTTTAACAACGGATTTCATGACGAGGCGCGCGAGCTGGCCAAACGGATGATGGGGGTTTTCGAGGGATACGATTACATCGTGACACCGAGCGGCTCGTGTTGCGCGATGGTCCGCGAGCAGTTCCATGAACTGTTCCACGAAGATCCGGCCTGGGAAAAAACCATGGCGAAAATGGTGGGGCGAACGTACGAGTTTGTCGAATTCCTCGACAAGGTGCTCAAGGTCGATCTTACGAAACTCTCGCTACCGAAAACCGAGCCGATCACCTATCACTATACCTGCCACCTTCGCAGCATCGGCGTAAAAGACGAAGGCGTACGGCTCCTCAAACAACTCGGAAACGTTGACTTCCGTCCGATGGAGAAAACCGATCAATGCTGCG
>DATBAY010000125.1:0-17501 GCA_036271295.1 Lacipirellulaceae bacterium
GCGTCGCTGGTGCGAGTCGTATCCGCGTTTTGGCAGCGAGCGCGTGCATCGGATGCTGTTGGGGACCGGGTGGCGGGTGAACTTCAAGCGAGTCCATCGCCTCTGGAAGCAGGAGCACCTGCAGGTTCCTGGCAAGCAACGAAAACGTCGTCGCTTACCGGGGCAGAGTGCCAACGGCTGCGTTCGCCACAAAGCATTGCATCGCAACCACGTCTGGAGCTATGACTTCCTGGTGGATCGTACGGAGGACGGCCGACAATTGAAGCTATTGGTGGTGATCGACGAGTTTACTCGGGAGTGCCTGGCAGCGGAGGTGGGTCGAACGTTTACGGCTCGGGACGTGATGTTGACGCTGCAGTACCTGTTCGCCGTTCGTGGCGCTCCGGAGCACGTCCGCAGCGATAACGGTCCGGAGTTTATCGCCAAAGAGTTGCAGCGCTGGCTGCAACGGGCGGCCGTGAACACGCTCTACATCCAGAAAGCGAGTCCCTGGGAAAATGGCTACGTGGAGAGTTTTAACGGCAAGCTGCGGGACGAGCTCTTGAACCGAGAGCTGTTCCTAAGCGTGCCCGAAGCGCGCTACGTGTTAGACGAATGGCGAGCGGAGTATAATCATCGCCGGCCTCACGGCAGCCTAGGCTGGCAGACCCCTGCGGCGTACGCCGCGAAGTTAGTTGATCGACAGGCCGGGGTGTTCCCGACCGCGTCGCGTGTTGAGTCTCCGGTCGGGCTCCGCCCTCCCTCCGACTCCACACGCGAACTAAACCCTCACCGATTCTCTCGCTGACACTGGTACTGAAATCGGGAAGGGGTCAACGCACAAGATGGCGTACGCGTTGGCAATCTCTGCAGGATGATCCAATGACACTACCGCAATTCAGTTGCCGTCCCAGAGCCATCCACGCGTCTTTTGGCAGCGTGTACCGCGTTTGCAATCGCGCTCACTCCTCTTCGGTGAACCCAATTTAGCGGCATTCCCTAGAGGGCCCTCGAGGTAAATGAAGCACGCACTAGGGCGTTGCCCTAGGCACCCATCGGAACACAGTTGTTGAAAATGCTCTAAATTGTGACGTGCCTTAAGCAATTCTTCGTCGTCTCCCATTCCCAAGCAGTAGCATGGCCACCGTCACCAACGCACCGGAGGTCGGTTCCGGTACGAACGCTACCAGCTTGTAGACAATGCCGCCGCTGCCGTTGGCAGGGGTGTTGGTGACCATGGCGTAAAGTTCGCCGTCGCCTCCTAACCCGAAACCGTGGACCGTCAGCTGATCGGGCAGCTTGCCGTTCGAAAACTGTGGTAGTTGGAACTCGTTGATCTGGCCAGTTTGCAGGTCGGCATAGAACAACCGGCCGTCGATGCGAACAGGTGCTCCGACCAGCGCCAAGTCGCCAAAGATGTACTTGCCATCGAGCTGCGGGATGCCGGCCCCATGGTAAACGAAACCGCCGGTGATCGAGATGCCATCTTGGTGATCGTACTCGAGCGTACCGAGCGGGCCGCTAATGGGATCGATCAGCCCAGCGGGAACGCCGGGGCTGTTGGCGATCACGGTGCCCGTGGTTTGATTGAAGGTGAACGTTCCTTCTTTCGTATTCCAGCCGAAGTTGCCGCCCTTTACGACGCGGTCGATCTCCTCGACGGTATTCTGCCCGACGTCAGCGACGATCAAATCGCCGTTGGCCGAGTCGAACGAAAAGCGATACGGGTTGCGGAAGCCGTAGGCGTAAATCTCAGGCACCTGTCCCGGGGCGTGGAACGGGTTCGATGCCGGAATACGGTACTGGCCGTTGGGGCTGATGGGGTCGGTGCTCGTGGGGTTGAGCGCCGGGTTTAACGGATCGAGTCGCAAAATCTTACCGAGCGGCGCTGTGAGGTTTTGCGCATTGCCGCCTGGCGAGATATGGCTGGGGCCAACGTCGTTGGCGTTGCCGCCATCGCCGAGCCCAAGGTACATGTAACCATCAGGGCCGAACGTGATCGTGCCACCATTATGATTCGAAGCGTTCTTGCCGAAGGAAATGATTTCCCGCTGTGATGTGGGGTCTATCACGTTCGGATTGGCGGCGGACATTTTCCACTCGGACACGACATTGCGATAGGTTTGAGTCGCGCCAGCCGGAGCGGGATAGGTCGCTCCGGCGCCCAGCGCTTCGCTTTGGTACGTGTAGAGCGTGCGAAAACCGGGGCTCGATGGATCGCTGAAACCAGGACTGAACGCGAGACCGAGGAAACCGCGCTCGTCATTCGCGCTGCTCGCAACCAGCGGGCCGTTGCCGACGGGTGCAGACTGAACGAGGCTCTCGATGTTGAGCGCCGGCGTCGAGAGCATGCTGCCGTTTTGGATGACGCGGAGCAAACCATTTTGATCGACGACGAACAGCCGCGAGGGGTCGCCCGGCGCGCTGGCACCGTAGTCGGGCGCCGCCAGCCCGGTTGCGACGGGAGTCAATCCAATCGCGATATTCCCTAGCGGAATCGAAGGTAAGACATCTTGCTGGGCATCGAGCGGCTGGAAACCGCCGACAAGCAAAACATATCCAACGGCAAGCATGGCAGAAAATAATCTGCAACTCATTTGCGCAACTCCTATTCACAGGGTTAATTGGCCCGCTGTGAACTCACGCCGAAAGCCAAAGACTCTCGAACGATCCAAGGCGCGCGCAACGTGAGCGCCGGAGTTGCCTTGCCTGAACTACCGCACCAAGGTGCGCGTTTTTGAAGCAGACGCGTCCCCTCGCATCGACCTTGCCCGACGGTCGAAAGCGACACAAACATGCGCCTGTTTCTGCCACCATCCTGATGGCGTCATGCCGCTGGCAGCGGCACCGCCCAGTCGCCAAACCCAATTCCTGGCTCGTGGCCCGAGAAAACCAAGACGTGATTGCTGGCCCAGAAATGCGACTAGACGGGTGTATGCTACGATGACTTGCGGCGGCTGTCAACTAAGTTCCGAATTTCAGCTCCGACGATTGCCGAGTCGAACTTTGCGTATGTCGATAACGATTGCTCAAGAATGCCCCGACACGCCGGATGCGACACAACTTATCATAGAGCTGCAAACGCATTTGGAGTCGTTCTATCCACCACAAAGCCGACATGGATTCAGTATCGAGCGGCTAGTTGCCGAGGCGGTCGCATTCTTCGTGTTGCGCGTCGATGGCGCGGCTGCCGGTTGCGGTGGCATCAAATTATTCGGAACGGACTATGGCGAGCTGAAGCGGATGTATGTCCGGCCGCAATTTCGCGGCGCCGGGTTGGGCAAGGTGATCCTTCAGCGGCTCGCGGAGTATGCGCTGGAGCATGGCGTCTTTTTATTGCGATTAGAAACGGGCATCCACCAACGGGCGGCAATTCGGCTGTATGAAGAATCGGGCTTTTATCGCATTCCGCCCTTCGGTTCTTATACAGACGATCCGGTAAGCTTCTGCTTCGAGAAAGGCTTGCGAGGGAGCCTTTGACGGCAACGGCTCGGGCGTGCGTAAATCGTTTGCCAGCTAATGACTTACGTTGTGGCAAGCCGATAGCAATCCCAGCCAGCAGCGGCAGCACTGAATGCGACCACAAACGGTTTCGTTGAATTGCTCGCAAGGTGGCAGCCGAGACAAACTGTAGGTGATTTGAAGGTCTGAACCCGACGCCGTAGAATCGGCTCCATATTTAGTATGAGCCTGCAAACCATCTATTCCTTGCGAATTAATTGCATCTGTACGAGTCCGGCGTAACGCCGGGCCCTGCGTCGCCCGTTCGGGCGCATCTCTTTTTTTTCACAGCCGAGTTTCGTCTTAAGTACACTCTGATTTTCGCAATGACCAGTCCGCGCCATCGCGTGACGGCCGGTTGCGAGGAGCATCTCGAACATGGCCACTGATTTGCGGCTAAAAGACCAGTTACCGAAGCTGACGCAGCGCATCGTGCAGACGTACGACGAAGTCAGCTCGATCAATCACTTGGGCCATTGCCCGCTGCCGAATTACGACGAAATCATTGCTGCCACGCAGGATCTCAAAGAGATTCTGTTTCCGGGCTATCGACGACGCGAGCGGCTGCATCGGGGCAATGTCGCGTACTATGTGGGCGATTTGATGGATCGGCTTCACGATCGCTTCACGCAACAAATTGGCCGCGCGCTGCGTCACGAAGCAGGCGCGACCAGAGACTGTGAATCCGATCAGGATTACGAGGCATTGGGGCAAGCAAAGACCATGCTGTTCTTGGATCAGTTGCCCAACGTGCGAGCGATTTTGGCGACCGACGTGCAAGCGGCCTACGATGGCGACCCCGCGTGCAAATCGCTCGACGAGGTGATCTTTTGCTACCCCGGGTTGGAGGCGGTCACGGTCTATCGCCTGGCCCACTTGCTGTACGAGCTCGATATTCCTTTCGTACCGCGGATGATGACCGAATGGGCACACGGGCGCACCGGAATTGACATTCATCCCGGCGCGAAGATCGATTCGCACTTTTTCATCGACCACGGCACGGGTGTGGTGATTGGCGAAACCACCGAAATCGGCCAGCATGTGAAGCTGTACCAAGGCGTGACGCTCGGCGCGCTAAGTTTCAAGACCGATGGCGAAGGCCAGCTCGTGCGTGGTACAAAGCGGCATCCGACGTTGGAAGATCGCGTGGTGGTTTATGCAAACGCGACCATTCTTGGCGGTGCGACGATCGTCGGGCACGATGCGGTCGTCGGTTCCAGCGTGTGGCTAACGCAGAGCGTGGCGCCGAATACGACCGTCGTGATTGAAAAACCGAAGCTCAAGATGCGCAGCGAGATGGACGCGGCGGTAGGGCCCACTGCGAATTTTTCGATTTAGCAACCAGGCGACTGATACGAGAGTGTGCGTCGCGGCCATGACTGGACCGTTTGCCAATCGGTTGTTTCGCATCACGTTCGTTCTGGCCGGCGTTTACAATCTGGCGTTCGGCCTGTGGGCCGGTTTCTGGCCGCTCGATTTCTTTCAGCTGTTTGCGATCGAGCCGCCGCGGTATCCGCAAATTTGGTCGTGCGTCGGGATGATCGTTGGCGTGTACGGGTTGCTCTACTTGTACGTCGCATGGCGGCTTGAGAATGGCTGGCCACTCATTGCCGTCGGGCTCCTGGGCAAGGTGCTGGGACCCATCGGCATGATGACGTCGTTCAGTCCCGACTGGCCGCGACGGCTGGCGATGCTATGCGTCTCCGACGATCTCATTTGGTGGTTACCGTTCGGATTGTTTCTTATTCGCGGCACGTCATGTGGCGCGCGAGTGGCGAAGATCGCGCCTTGGGCCTGCGTCGTTACGCATCTCGCCGCACTAGCGATGCTAGGTCTATTCCTGCATCAGGGAACCCAAGTTGAGTCGGATTTACCGGCAAGAGCCAACTACGTTGGAAACCATCCGTTGGCGTGGTCCATTGGATGGGCGGCTTGGATGGCAGCCGCCGCTAGCCTCGTAGCGTTTTACGCGTGGTGGGGTGCGCGGCTCCATGGATCCGGCGAATTCACAACCAAGGCCCTGCCGGCTCGGACGGAGATTCTTGTTGGAGCGGTGATTCTGACGGCAATGGGCATGGTCTGCGATTTTAGCGGCGAAGGGTCGGCAATTTGGCGGATGGTCGGCGCGTCTCCGGTTGGCACCGCAACGATGAGTAGCCAAGCTTGGGTGCCGGACCCATTCGTTCGCGCCGAGCGCGATTTTACGCTTTTTAGCGCCGGAGCCGCGAACGGCCTGTACACGCTCGGCGGAATCATCCTCACGCTTATGTCGCCAAATTTACCGCGCTGGATTCGCTGGGCGATGTGGGTGACATGGGTTGCAGCGGGCGTGATGACTGCCGCGGCGATTGCGAACAACGTGACCGGCATGGTGGTCTCAACAGTAGTCCTCTTTCCACCTTTTCTTGTGTGGGTTGCGTGGATGGGCGCGCGATGGAGGCCCACATGAAGCGAATCGTTGTGTTGGGGGGCTTCGGCCTGTTCGGGCGGACGATCGTCAGCGAATTGGCGACACTGGGATTAACTGCCGTTGTCGGCTCTCGGCGCGGCGAAGCGAATTTGCGAGTCGACGCCAATGATGCGGCGTCCATGCAACAGGTCCTGCGAGCAGGGGATTTGGTCGTGGATGCGGCCGGCCCGTTTCACCCGCGGTCCACCGCACTCATCCGAAAAGCAATCGAGATGAAATTCGACGTGGTCGATATCAACGACGACCTTGGCTACGCCGAAGCAGCGTTGCAGCTCGCACCTGAAATAGCGGCAGCCGGAATTCGAGTCTTGAGCTCGGCCAGCAGTGTGTCGGCGATTGCCGCGGCGGTTGTTGCGCACAGCGGAATCGCGATGCCGCGACGAGTCACGTCGTTTCTCGCGCCTGCAAGCCGCCACACGGCGAACCCCGGCACGGCCGGCTCGCTGTGGCGGACCATCGGCCGACCGGTGCGCGTGCTGCGCGAGGGCCGCCTGGAAACGCGCGTTGGATGGAGCGAGACGCGCAACTTTGCAATGCCGCGTCCGCTCGGCAAGATTCGAGGCCACTTGTTCGAAAGTGCCGACGCGATCTATTTGCCGAAGATTTGGCCGATGCTCCGCGACGTCAGCATGTACATCGACTCGAACACGTTCGGAGCCAACACGCTGCTGCAGATGGCGTCAAATTCCGAGCCGCTGCGCGAGTTGGCGGAAAGCAAGGTCCATATCGGCGCCTGGATAGCTCGCAAGTTCGGTTCTTCCGCAGGCGGGCTCGGATACGAACTCGAAGGCTCCGATGGCCGCATTTCGCGACATGCAATCGTGGCGGCTTCGAATAGCTTTGTGGCCGCAGTTGCGCCGGCGGTGCTGGCAACGCGTGCGATTGCGACGGGCGAGTTCCGCGCGAATGGATTCGTGCTGCCGAATCAGCACGTTTCACCGCCGGAGTTGTTTGCCTATCTCACTAAACGAGGCATCACGCTTAGCGACAGCGTGTAGACTTTTGGCCCGATAAAGCTGTCAGCGCGATTGCAACCCCAAGCAGGAGCCGTGCACTGCATTATCGGATCATCGTTGGATGAACGGCTCGCATCGACTCGGCCGCCTTGCGTTTGCGTCGCATCTGCGAAGCCAGCTTGCGGCGTGTGAACCAGTTGAGCTGGGTCCCCTCGACTTGAATATCGTGCAGTTCGGGCAGCCACTCGATGATGTGCAGCGATTCCCAGGTGATTGGCGTGCGACTGAGATCCAGCACCTGCAGCCGGCGAAACACACCGAGTTGCCGCACCGCCACATTCGAAATCGTACAACCGGCCAGGTCGAGCGTTTTCAGTTCGAGCAAGTGATCACGATCGCGAACCAAGGACTCGATAAACTCGTCGCCATTCGGCGCATCGTGCAGCCGGATCGCGATGATGTTTTCCGTCAGCTCCGCGAATTCGCCGAAGGATTTCTGCAGCCAGTCGAGATAATTGGTTTCCACCTCGGCGCCGAACGCGCGGATCTTTTCTTCGACTTCTTGCGTGGCCAGGTATTCATCCATGCGGCGGGCGATCCAGCCGCGGCGATCTCCGCGAAACTTCAAGTACTCCTTTGCCTCGGTGTAAGCGTTTTGGACGGCGTAAAAAGGTTTGGGGTCGCCGCCCAGGTCGGGACGCAACTCTTTCACCTTCGCAAGGTAGGCCTTCTCCACGTCTTCGGGCATGTACGGCGGCAACAAACCGAGCGTGACCATACACGCGGGGCGCTCAATATCATGGGCGGGATCGACTGCAGACATACACACTCAAACTCGACGAGGATTGGCGGCCGTGCGGCTACCAATTCATCTTAGCATGCGAACCTTGCCGGAATGTAGCCATCGCAATCTGCGAGAATCCACTTTGCGATGGCGTATTGGCTAAATCAGTGAGGAAGGTCGGCCAATGTATCGATGTCTCGAATAACAGAAGGATCATCGACCACTAAACGCCGAGATAAATGCGGGAAATCAGCCCAGAATTGCTTTAGTCCCTCGGGGCACGATGTGGCCAGTATTGCTTGAACAACTGCGGCAGGAATTAAAGCCGGGTGCCCACCGCGACCGTCGTACTGTGGTATTACCGCCTGGGCGGGCGACATCAGCGATTCGGAAATTAGCGTACGCAGCGTGCGCTCGGCGACTTCGGGATGATCGCCGGGCTGCAGGACGACTGTCGCGCGCGCGCCGATCGCCGCCGCCATGCGGAGTCCAACACAAATTGATTCGCCCATGGGAACGTCTGCCGAGCTGGTGGCGCGCTTAAATGGGCGTGATGCCAATGCGGCCGCGACTTTTTCTGAATCGTGGCCGAGCACGACGACTATTTCACCGCAAATCGGTCGAATCGCGTCGTAGGCCGCACAGATGAGTGGTATCGGCCCACCGGCGGCTGGCCACAGCTTGAGCTGTTTGGTGCTGCCCATGCGGCTTCCACGTCCGGCGGCGAGTAAAACACCAATGTGATGCGGCGCGATCATAGTGTAGGTCAGGCAACTGAATAACCGACGCCAATGCGGCGTCAGGCTGAAGCTCGACCTATTTTCGGCGAACATTTGGCTTCGTAATTGCCAGGGCCGCGGGCGAATCGCGCATCGGAAGCTGATTGCGTACGATTCCATCGTATTTGTAAAGCGCGCCGGCAATGCAGGGCGCCGTAGGCACAAGCCCGATTTCGCCGACGCCGCGCGCCCCGTGCGGACATTCGGGATCACCCTCTTCGACGAAGATCAATTCCATCTCTGGCATTTGATGCGATCGCAGCACGCCGCAGTCGTTCATCTTTTTTGCCAGGATGACGCCTTCTTCCGCCTGGAAGTCTTCCGTCAGCGCGTAGCCGATGCCCATGTGGAGCGAGCCGTACATTTGGCCCTTGAGCTGCGTAGGATTGAGCACGCGGCCGACATCGTGGGCGGCGATCATCTTCACGAGCTTGCCGTCGTCATCGAGAATAGCGACCTGCGTGGCAAAGCCGTAGCTCAAGTGCGTTTTGGGGCCGCCCGGCTTGTCGATGTCATAGCCGAGCTTCGAAGTGTAGGTGCAACTCCATTCGCCGATAAACGTCTGACCGACAAGGTCCGCCAGCGTTTTTCCCCTGGCGAGTTCCGCTTTGAGCTGTTTACCCGCTTCGGCGATCGAGTTGCCGGCGAGGACGGTGGCCCGGCTGGCGGTCGTCTGGCCGCAATCGAGCAGGAACTTCGTGTCGGTCGAAACCTTCTTAAAGACTTCGGCGGGCAAATCGGTGGCTTCGACGGCGAATTGGATGCAGAGCGTGAACAGCCCTTGCCCCATCTCCGTGAAGCCGGTGTGGATGTGGATCGTATTCTCATCGGCGATGTAGAACGCCGACTTGCCGATATCAGGCATGCCGTTGCCGATGCCGCAGTTTTTGATACCGCACGCGATGCCCGCATATTGGGCCGATTTGAACGCGTCTTTGCAAGCTTCCAAAGTTTTTCGCAAGCCGAAGGGCTTATCGAGAACTTGCCCGGTGGCAAACGTTTCGCCGGGCTCCAAAATGTTGCGGTCGCGCATATCGTATGCGTCGATGCCTACCTTTTCCGCCAGGCGGTCGAGCAAATTTTCGATCGCAAACGCAGCCTGATTCGCGCCGAAACCGCGCATTGCCCCGCACGGCGGATTGTTCGTATACACGGCGAGTGATTCCATATCGACCGCGGGGACGCGATAGGGTCCCGTGCAATGGCCGCCCGCGCGTTCCAGCACCTTTGCTCCGACCGAGGCGTATGCTCCTTTGTCGCCGATGATCCGCGCCTGGACCGCTGTGATGTGCCCCTCGGCATCGCAACCAATTTTGTATGTCAGCTCGATCGGGTGCCGCTTCGGATGAATTTGAAAACTTTCCGGACGCGTGAGCGTGACCTTCACGGGCCGACCCACGAGCCACGCCATGAGCGCCGTTTGGGCCTGGATCGACATGTCCTCCTTGCCGCCGAATGCGCCGCCATTGCTTACGAGCTCGGTTTGCACGCGTGAGCGTTCGATACCCAGCACGCTCGCGCACTGCCGTTGGTCGTCAAATACACCTTGGCCCTGCGTGTAAATAAACACTCGACGTTCGCCGTTCGGCGTGGCCCGAAGCGGATAGCCGGCGGTCGAGTGCCCATTGTGTTTCCAGGCCTCGCGAAGTTGATCGAACGAAAGCGAGACGTCGTCGACCGGAATCGCAATGCAGGACTCCGGCTCAAGAAACAAATGCTCAATTCGCTGGGTGCAATATGAATCCTCGATAATGTAGACGGCTTTGCGGAAACCCTCTTCGATATCGCCGCGTTTAAGCTGCGATTTGCTCAGCAGATTGGTGCCTCGCTGGGGATGGATGAGCGGAGCACCCGGCTCCAGTGCTTCCTGAGGACTACTTACGGGCTTCAGCACTTCGTACTCTACCTCAATCAGTTCTGCCGCCTTGCGCGCGAGTCGCTGTGTATCGGCTACAACGCTTGCGATCACATCGCCGCTGCACCGCGTCTCTTCGCCAATCGCAACGTAAACTGGCCAGTCTTTTTCAATGAGGCCGACGTAGCGATCGCCCGGCACGTCGGCCGCGGTGACGACGCGATGGACGCCCTCGAGTTCGAGCGCGCGGCTGGCATCGATCTTGATCACTTTCGCGCGCGGATGATCGGTCAGCCGCAACGCGCCATAGAGCATGTTCGGCACGACCATGTCTTCGATGAACTTGCGGTCGCCGAGAACGGCATCGTGGCCTTGGTATCTCGGCAAATTAGTGCCGACGCGGCCTGATTGTTCGACCTGCAAATTGCCATCCGCGTCTCGGAAAGACGCGTCCACGTGTTCGCCGCGCCTCAGCCGAGCATATTCTTCGATGCTGTCGACGATTTGCGTGTATCCGGTACAGCGGCACAAATGTGGCTTGAGCGCTAGCGTGATTTCATCGCGCGATGGCGTTGGATTTTTGTCGCATAGACCGACGCCCCGCATTGCCATGCCGGGGATGCAGAATCCGCATTGCACGCCGCCGCAACGGACGAACGAATCGGCGATTTGCTGGCGATGCTCTTCGTCGAGGCCTTCGAGGGTCGTAATCGTTTTCCCTTCGGCCTTGGCGGGCGGCAGCGCACACGCCAAAATCGGTTTGCCATCCATTAGCACTGTGCAGCAGCCGCACTGGGCCTGTGGTTGGCAGCCATTCTTGGGGGATGTGATGCCGAGGAAGTCGCGCAGCACATCGAGCAGCGTCAAACCGTCCTCGTCCGGCAAATCGAGCTGAATTTGCTCGCCGTTCACCTGGCATGAAAGCTGTCGAATTCCAGCAGATGGTTCGGTAGTCGCCGCCATGGCAGTTGGCCTCGTGAGAAGTTGAGGGACCGGGACGGAGCGGATTGGACGCCTGTCCGCGGACGTGGTGGCCAACTCATGTCCGGTCGATGCTGCGGCCGTTCAGCAAGCTCACGGCCGGCAACCCAGACTCTCCTTCCACCGATACCTAGTTTCGCATAGAATTTGCCCTCTTTCAAGAGTTATTTAAGGAGCCGGCGTTTGGTGGCCGGCATTATCTCGATGAGCAGTAAGAACGCATATCTACAGGCCGCCCAAAAATACGAAAAGCAGATGGTGAAATTCCTCCGCGACATGATCGCGATTCCATCGGAATCCGCGGAGGAGGGGCCCGTTATCGCCCGAATCAAGCAGGAGATGGAAGCGACCGGCGCGTTCGACAAGATTTGGGTCGACGGTCTGGGCAATCTGTTAGGCCAAGTTGGCAAACCGGGTAAAGGTAAGAAGCTCGTCGCAATCGATGCCCATGTGGACACGGTGGGCGTCGGTAACCGTGATGAATGGAAGCACGATCCGTACAAAGGCAAAGTGGCCGACGGCAAAGTTTGGGGCCGCGGGGCAGGGGATCAGGAAGGCGCGATCCCGGCAATCGTTTACGCCGCCAAGATTCTGCGCGACCTCAAAGTCGATATGTCGGAGTTCTGCCTGCTCACTACCTTCACGGTGATGGAGGAAGACTGCGACGGTCTTTGCTGGCAGTACATCGTTCAAGAGGACAAGATTCGGCCGGATGTCGTCGTGGTGACCGATTCGACCGATTGTAAAATTCTCCGTGGCCAGCGCGGGCGGATGGAGATCGGCGTCACGTGCCTTGGCAAGAGTTGCCACGGCTCGATGCCCGAAAAGGGCGACAATGCGGTCTACAAAATCGCAAAGGTTGTGCGCGAAATCGAAGAGCTCAACACGCGACTCAAAGGCGATGCGTTCCTCGGCAAGGGCACGATCACGGTCAGCTACATCGACTGCAAAACGCCAAGCTTGTGCGCAGTGCCCGGCCAGGCGTACATCCATCTCGATCGCCGGCTCACGGTGGGCGATACGAAGAAGTCGGCCGTCGCCGAAGTGAAGGACGCCGTGAAGCGTGCCGGTGTCGACGCCAAAGTCGAGGTGTTGCGTTACGCCCGGCCGAGCTACACGGGCCTCACGTACGAAACTGAAAAATACTTCCCGATGTGGTGCGAAGAGGAAGATTCGCTGCCGGTAAAGGCGGCGATCAAGGCTCACCACGAAGTGCTCAACAAAACGCCGATCGTGCATCGCTGGACGTTCAGCACCAATGCTGTTTCAATCGACGGCATGTTCGGAATTCCGTGCGTTGGGTTCGGTCCGGCTCCCGAGAATGTCGCGCACACGGTAAACGACTCGGTGCCGATCGAGCACCTCATAAACTGTGCAGCGTTCTACGCTGGTTTCGGTCCTGCATACTGCGACTTGGCTGAAGGTCGTGGTAATGGCAAACCACTTAAAATCAAACGACTCAAGTAACGTTATTCAATTTTGTTCAAGGATTCTTCACCACAGAGAGCACAGAGTACACAGAGCAGATCGTTCGGATTTCTTCTCCGTGAACTCCGTGTCCTCTGTGGTTTAATCACAGTTAGGAAGCGAGAAAAGCATGACCAGTTTAAAAGGCAAGGACTACATCGAGACGCAGGATCTCAGCGACGCGGAAATCGAACTGCTGCTGAGCACGGCGAACGAACTCAAAGAAAAGTTTCGCCGCGGCGAGCCGACGCAGTTGCTGCCGCACCAAACCGCGTTCCTGCTGTTCTTCGATAAGTCGACGCGCACTCGCAATGCGTTCGAAGCTGGCATGACGCAGCTCGGCGGGCATGCACACTTCCTCGATTCGGATGCCACGCAAATCAGCCACGGTGAAACGCCGGAAGACACGGGCAAGATTCTCGGCTCGATGGGGCACGGCATCTGCGTCCGCCACGACCTCGTGCTGAACGAAGGCAACAAGTACATGCGGGCGATGGCAGCCGCGACGAATGTGCCAATCATCAATATGCAGTGCGACGTCGATCACCCGACGCAAACGCTCGCCGATATCATGACGATCCGCGAGCACTTCGGTAACGATCTCAAAGGCAAAAAGATTGCCGTCAGCTGGGCGTTCGCCCCGTCGTACGCCAAGCCGCTGAGCGTGCCGCAAGGGCTCATCACGCTGATGACTCGATTCGGCATGCACGTATCGCTTGCTCATCCGCCAGGATACAAGCTAATCGATCGCACCGTCGAAGCGGCAAAGTCGAACGCCGCAAAGAGCGGCGGAAAGTTCGAAATTGTCGACGATATGGATGAAGCGTTTAAGGACGCCGACATCGTCTATCCAAAAAGCTGGGGCGTATACGACCTCATGCTCGCCCGCCAACAGGCGAAGACCAAGGAAGAAGTCGCCGAGAACCAAAAGGCGTGCCTCGCGATCAACGCGAAGTACAAGAACTGGATTTGCGATGAAAAGCGAATGAAGATCGCGAATAAGTCGGCCGTCTACATGCACTGCCTGCCGGCCGATCGCGGCTCGGAAGTGACGGACGCCGTTATCGACGGCCCGCAATCGATCGTATTCCCCGAAGCTGAAAACCGCCTGCACACCGCCAAGGCGATCATGGCCTGCACGATGCGCGAGCGGCCGTTCTGAATTTAACCACAACGGCACGACGAGCACGACGGAAGACTACGTTACGATTGCGTCGTGTCCGTTGCGCCGTCGTTGTAAATACTCATGTCAGACGTTCGAAGCAGATTGGTCGTCGCCCTCGGTGGCAATGCCATCAGCGCCCCCGGAAAAATTGGCGACATCGACGAGCAATTCGCCCAGGTGAGTCAAACCGCGGAAGTGCTCTGCGATGCGATCGAGCGTGGTTACCAGCTGATTGTGTCGCACGGCAATGGTCCGCAAGTCGGCAATATCTTGCGGCGTGTGGAAATTGCCCGCAGTGAGCTGTACCCGATTCCGCTCGAGGTGTGCGTCGCAGATACTCAGGCCGGCATGGGGTACATGATTGCCCAATGCCTGTCGAATGTGGCGAATCGCCGGAATCTCAAGTGTGATGTTACCGCGGTTGTTACCACGGTGCTCGTCGATCCGAATGATCCGGCGTTTAAATCACCGGACAAAGCGATTGGCCCCGGCCTGACGCAGGCTCAGGCCGAGTTATACCGAGACAAAGAAGGTTGGCAGATTCGCGACGAAGGCAAAGGGCGGTTCCGCCGTGTAGTGCCTTCGCCGTTGCCACGCAAGATAATCGAGCTGCCGGCCGTCGATCAGCTCGTGAACGCGGGGCAGATTGTCGTTTGTTGCGGGGGCGGCGGAATCCCGGTGGCTGTCGATGAGCTCGGCCGCGTTCGCGGTGTGGCCGCGGTGATCGATAAGGACCGCACTACGGGTCTCCTCGCCGCACACCTTCAAGCGCCGACCCTCGTGATTCTCACCGCGGTCGAATATGCCTGTATCAACTTCGGCAATCCGGACGAACAGCGGCTCGAACAAATTACGGCCAATGAAGCTGAAAAACACTTAAAAAATGGGCAATTTGGCGCGGGTTCGATGCGGCCAAAAATCGAAACGGCGATCGATTTCGTCCGCCATTCTCCGCACGAAGATGCGGTCGCCATCATCGCCCACGTGGATAAATTCGCCGATGCGCTCGACGGTAAAAGCGGCACGCGGATCGAGCGAAGGTAGATATGGCGCGGTGCCGCGCAACGTTTGCGGCTTAGCTAAATCGCAAGCGTTTGCATAATCCCCCAAGCCTTCTATTCGATTTTTTCTAAGCGCTCCCATAGAGATCGCGTTACATCGATCGCTCGATTCCGAATCGCCGTTTCATCGCACGACGTCACAACCCCGTCTCGCAATACCCATTCGCCGCCGATCATCACATCACGCACAAACTCCGGTCCCATGGCGAACAAGAAATGCCCGGCCAAATTCTCGGCATTAAGCGGTGTCGCTGGCCGATAGTTTGTAACCACCAAATCGGCGGCCGCCCCAGCTTCCAAAACTCCAAGCTTTGCGCCCAATGCCTTCGACGCGACGCGAGCTGATTGGCCTAACATTTGAAGCGACCGGCCAAACGCAACGGGTAACTGCGCATCGTGACTCTTAAACTCGGCCATGCGGGCCTCGCGCCACATATCGGCTCCAATGCCGTCTGTTCCCAGCTGTGGCGGACGCTTGAGCTTGGCCACCGCCGTATAGCCAACGCCGTTGTTCATGTTGGAACTTGGATTGTGAGCGAGCGAGACATGTTCCGACGCGTTCACCGCGTCTAAATCCGCGTCGGAGAGGTGCGTGCCGTGGCCGAAAATTGTGCCCGGCACGTCAAAAACTCCACAGCGATGAAGCCGCTCGACGAGCCCGCAGTGAAAACGCTCCGTCGTGAGCCGCGCGTCCACCGGATCTTCCGCGACGTGAATGTGTACTCCCACGTTGTACTGTTTTGCGAGTTCAGTACAGCCGCGAAGCGACTCATCTGTCATCGTGAAACTCGCATGTCCGCCGATCAGGGCCGCGAAGCGTCCGCTACGGCGGCCCTGACAAAGCTGCGTATAGCGCTCGTTCTCGGCGAGTCCTTCATGACCTTCGGTCGGTCGATTGCGATCAGTCACCTCGTAACATAACACGCCTCGGCACCCAACGGCGGCAATGCCGTTTTCGACGGCAGTGAGACTTCCGGCAATCGCGTTCGGCGACGCATGGTGATCGATTAGCGTCGTCGTTCCACATCGGACCGCCGCGAGGGCGCCAACCTGGCCGCTGACTTCCACGCTTTCGAACGTATGCGCTCGGTCTAGCCGCCACCAGATGAACTGCAGGATCTCGTGGAAGTTTCGCGGTTGTCGCGATGGCGCAGGCATGCCGGCCGCCAGTGCCGAATAAAGGTGCGTGTGCCCGTTCACCAGTCCCGGCATCAGCACTGCGCCGTCGCAGTCAACAATTTCGTCGCCGGGCTCCGCAGCGGCATCCTTGCCCAGTCCCGCAATCAACCCGTCCGCGACGCGTAGATTACCGCGATCAACCCGCGGGGGATCGAGCTGCACCAGAATCGCATTTCGAAAAAAAGTTGGCATCCGTTCGCTACAACAAATTCAAAACGCCGGTCCGCTGATTGAATTCCTCAATCTGCCGATCCCACTCATCTACTTGAGCAAATTGCTGAGTCCAATAGTCCGGGTTCCACAACTCCCGCAACTCATCGGCCGTGCGGCCTTGCTGCTCCACCCAAGTGAAGTATTTGAAGTTGTGAAGTGCCTTGCGATCAAAATACGTCAGCTCGCGAAGATGATCCGTCACGATACCGTCCAAATACCGCGCTTGGTCGTACGCCGCCCGCTCCGCGGTGTACGCCCCATGCTGGGCAGTCAATTCCTCCAGCCTACTGCCATACATACCCGCGGAGTCTGTCAGACATGTAAATATCACGTCCCCGCCATCCATGTCGTAATACTTGGCTGCTTTGATCGCCGCCACCAAATTGCAGATGCCGCTGATGCCGACGAGCGTCAATTGCTGAATCAATTGATCCGGGCACCGATGATTCAGTAGCGTCTGCCCGTGCGGGTCGTTGAACAGCCGCAGCAGCGCCATGCACTGCTCATCATCGATTGCGGCAATCATATCCGTATTGCGAACGTTATGAATCCACGGCACGTGCTTGTCACCAATGCCTTCGATGCGATGTCCGCCGAAGCCGAGCTGGTACAGCGTGGGACATTGAAGCGCTTCGGTCGCGACGACGCGAATGCCGGGCGAAATCGTCCGCAAATAGTCACCCGCCGCAATCGTTCCCGCACTGCCGGTGGCGGAAACATAGCCGCTTAGCCGCGAACCGCCCCCAATCCGGTTGAAGATCTCGGCCATGGTCCTGCCGGTGACGTTGTAATGCCACGCGGCGTTCCCAAATTCTTCGAACTGGTTGAAGATCACGCAATCGGGCCGGGTACGCTTAATCTCCCAACACTTATCGTAGATTTCCTTAACGTTCGACTCGCAGCCCGGCGTTGCAATCACCTCGGCCCCGATGTCTTTGAGCCAGGCAAACCGCTCGCGGCTCATTTCTTCCGGTAGAATCGCCACGGCTGTGCAACCCACGAGCGCCGAATCGAAGGCACCGCCGCGGCAGTAATTCCCCGTGCTGGGCCAAACAGCCCGATGCTGCGTCGGGTCGAACTGTCCGCTGACCAACCGCGGAATCAAGCAACC
>DATBAY010000126.1:0-4271 GCA_036271295.1 Lacipirellulaceae bacterium
TGGGGAATTTCGGTCTGGATCGTGTTGATCGCGGCGCGGAGCAGTTGGCCGTTCTTGTCGTTGGGGAGGGAATCCGTTTGAAGATTCGCTGCTTTTTCCGCCTCGGACGCAGCCAGCTTGGTGATCTGCTTGTACACGGCGTCGTACTGGGTGATGAAATCCTGGTAATTCTTGATTTCCTTCCCGTAGCGTTGATTCAACTCGGTGATGAGCTGATCGACCTTGCCTTTCTCGGAAACCGGATCGATCACATCTGTTGTAATGTGGCTCGAAGCGCGCTTGTAGTTGTCCAGCAGGTCGGACACAAAGGCCGGCTTATTCACGGCGCGCGGGCCGCTTTCGGATTCGTCACCAGAATTGGTCTTGGTGTAGAGACCGATGATTTTCACATCCGTCGTCAGACCCTTAAGGATATTCTGGGTCTGCGGCTTGAGGCTGTTGACGCCCTGGGCAGTGGTGTCGATGCGAATGTCCTTCGCCTGAACCACGTAAGTGATCAGCGCGGCGACGACGATCGAAAGAACAATCATCAGCGCGACGTTTGCCCCGTATTTTGCCCAGCGCTGCGACTGGTTCTCGGGTCCAACGGCGGTTTTCTTTTCGTTTTCTTTGGCACTCATTTCCAGCGCCTCGATTCCAGCACCTTAACGGTCAGAAAAAGGAACACGGCTGTGGCAAGCACGAAAAACGCAATGTTTCCGGTGCTCATCACGCCTCGAGAAAAATCGCTGTAACGGCGGTATACGGCCTGGTCCACGGCCCGGCGAATCCACGGCCGCAGGTTTGCAAATTGGGCCATGAGATACGGCACAACCGTCGCCAGAGAGAGGATCAGGATTGCAATAACCACCGCGACAATCTGATTCCGCGTCATGGATGAGCAGAAAAGCCCAACGGAGATAAACAGCGACCCGACAAGAATGATTCCGAGATAGCCGCTGAAAATAGGGCCAAAGTCGGGACGCGCGTAGATAAAAAGCAGCGCTACATACAGCAGTGTAGGAACGAGCATCACGATCAGCAGGCCAAGATTGCCGGCAAATTTTCCAAGAACAACTTCAGAATCGTTTACAGGAGCGGTCATCAGGGTTTCGATGGTGCCGCTGGCCCATTCCTGGGCGAGAAGTCCCATCGAAAGCACCGGGACGATGACCACGAGGAACCAGACCATCCAGTCGAGCGTCGATCGCATCGCAGCCGCCTGGCCCGGCTCAAAATCCCGGTAGAACGCCGCGCCGCTCGCAAGCAGAAACGCGACGATGACGACGTACGCAATCGGCGAATAGAAATAGCTGCTGAATTCACGGCGGGCGATGGCAAATGCACGGTTCATGCCTCACCTCCGGTCCGGCCGACTGCCTGGTTTGCCATAAGGTCCACGAAGAATTCCTCCAACGAGCCTCGTTCAAGCCGGATTTCGCGAAGGGGCCAGCCGTTCTGGATCACCGTGCGCGCGACTTCTTCGCGAACATCGCGCGACTCCTGCGACCGGATTGCGGCCAGAACGTAACCATCGTCGTGCGGCTGACCATTCAAAAGTTCGACTTTGCTGACCCCGCTAACCCGATCCAGCGCGTTCTTCACCTGCTCGGCCGGCCCGCGACACTCGACCAGCACGCGAGATTGCGATCGAGTGCTGGTACGCAACTCGTCCATGCTGCCCTGAGCGACTATTTTTCCCCGGCGGATAAATATTGCACGATCGCAGGTCGCTTCAACTTCCCGGAGAATGTGAGTCGAAAGCAGGATCGTGTGTTGGCCGGCGAGTTCTTTCAGAAGATTTCGGTGCTCGATCACCTGGGTCGGATCGAGCCCAACTGTTGGCTCGTCAAGAATCAGCACGGCCGGATTGTGGAGCAGCGCATCGGCCAGTCCCACGCGTTGCCGCATGCCCTTGGAAAGATGGCCGATGACGCGACGGCGAAAATCGCCAAGCCAGCATTTCTTGACCACGTATTCGATGCGGTCGTTTCGCTGGGGGCGCGTCATGCCACGAAGGCGGCCTCGGAAATGCAGGTATTCCTCAACCCGCATTTCCCCGTACATCGGCGTGCTTTCGGGGAGGTATCCAAGGCTTTGGCGGACCTGTTCGGATTGATGGAAGATGTCGAAGCCGTTAAGTGTCGCGCCGCCGCTGCTGGGGGGGATGAAACACGTCAGCATGCGCAGGGTCGTTGATTTGCCCGCGCCGTTGGGCCCGAGAAAGCCGACGATCTGGCCCTTGCCGACCTCGAATGAGACGTTGTCCACGGCCATTACGTTTCCGTAGGCCTTGCTGAGCTGCGAAACCGATATCACCTGTTCCTCCGCGAGGAGTCGTAGCAGCCGTTCGATGCTGCCAGAGCCGCCGGCTGCAAATGTTGGGAACGAATCTGTAGAGCGCACGCCCGGATGTTGTCAAGCGCGGGCGGGTTCCACACACTCCCTTGCGCCATGGTACGCGCTGTCCGGCGTCGGCGTTGCAGTTCTCCGCCGGCAAAAGTGCGAAAACATTCGAGCATGCCGATCGATCGAGCGTCCGGGCTGTTTGGTGGCGCAAAATTCATTTGGGCTGTTGCAGCCCAATCTCAAACGGTAACATTCCCGCTCTTTGTGCGTATTACACTCAACCCTGTCGCAGTCGCGGTAAATTGATTGCAGGCGGTTCGATCTTGGCCTTCTGGAGGATTTATCCATGTCCGATGTCACACGCCGGTCGTTTTTAGAGCACACCCTCGTCGCGGCTGCTGCCGGTCTGGCGGCGGCGAATATCGCAAAGGGTGCTGACGTTCCCAAATCGGAATCCGTTCCGACCACTCAGCCGGGCGGGAAGGTTTCGCGCACCGACCGCATTGGCATCGCGGTAATTGGACTTCATGGCCGCGGTACCGACGCCCATGTCGAGGCGTGGAGCACAAACGAGAACGTCGAAGTTGTTGCGATTTGCGACGTGGATGAAGCGCAGTTCGCCAAGCCGCAGAATAAGCTCGCCGAGCACGGCCGGCCGGTCGCCAAGACCTACCAGGATCTTCGCAAGCTGTTTGAAGACAAAGACGTTCAGGCGGTATCGATCGCCACACCAAACCACTGGCATACGCTCGCTGGAGTGTGGGCGATGCAGTCGGGGCGGGACGTATACGTTGAAAAGCCGGTCAGCCATAACGTGAGTGAAGGCCGCCGGCTCGAGCAGGCTCGCACCAAGTACAACCGCGTGTGTCAGGGCGGCACCCAATCGCGATCGAACAAGGCCTGCCAGCAGGCGATGAAGTACATTGAAGAGGGCCACATCGGCAAAGTCCT
The DNA here is from genome assembly GCA_036271295.1 of Lacipirellulaceae bacterium. GTDB lineage: Bacteria > Planctomycetota > Planctomycetia > Pirellulales > Lacipirellulaceae > JABDGM01. Next base: position 3,280 of record DATBAY010000126.1, read on the forward strand.
GCTTTCACGCGGATTATGCTACAAGCGCCGCAAGAGCATCGGCCATTTCGATGACAGTTCGCCGCCAGCGACGTTGGCATATGACACCTGGCTTGGGCCCGCTCCCGAGCGTGCGTTCAACAAAAATCGCTTCCTCTACGAATGGCACTGGAACTGGGCCTACGGCAATGGCGACATTGGCAACCAGGGCGTTCACCAGATGGATATTGCCCGCTGGGCGCTTGGCAACAAGACGCTGCCGAATTCGGTCGTCGGTCTCGGTGGCCGGTTTGGTTACCAGGACGATGGCGAGACGCCGAACACGATGGTGTCGCTGATGGATTTCGGCGACAGCAAGCTGATGTTCGAGGTGCGCGGCCTGGATACGCCCGGCGTTCCCGGAATCGGCGTAACGGTCGGGAATATCGTCTATGGAACGGAAGGATTTGTTGCGATCACCGCCGACTACGGCAAGGCCGCCGCGTTCAACAACAAAGGCGAGTTGGTGAAGGCATTCAAGGGCGGAGGCGATCATTTTGCAAACTTCGCTGAAGCGGTGAAGAGCCGGAAGCAATCGGATTTGAATGCGCCGGTGCTCGAAGGACATTACTCCGCGGCGCTATGTCACCTGTCCAATATCACTTACCGGCTGGGCGAACCGATGCCACTTGGTACCCGAAGCAAAGCTGCGATTGATGACATGGACCTGGCCGAGGCATTCGGACGTTTTGAAGAACATCTTTCGAACCAGGTTGCTGAACTGAAGCAGCCCGCCAAGGCGCTCAAGTCGATTGGAACGACTTACCAGATGGGCCCGAAGCTGGCATTCGATGCTCAATCCGAATCTTTCGGATCCAATGCCAAGGCCAATGAACTGCTGACGCGGGATTACCGTGCGCCGTTCGTGGTGCCGAAAGAGGTGTAGCCAGCGTTCAGTAGGCGGTAGGCAGCGGGCTCTAGGCAGTAGGCGGTACGCAGAGAAATTAAAGTGGGCAGTCGGCAGGAATAACCAG
>DATBAY010000127.1:0-2951 GCA_036271295.1 Lacipirellulaceae bacterium
TTCAGGGTGACGGGAAATGTTTGCTCGCCGGCGCACACTTGCACCAAGCTGTAGCTTTCTTCAGCCGCCAAAACTGCCGCACTTGCCAGTAAGGCCACCAGCGTCGGCTTGCCGCTCATCCATTCCAGCCGATGACGGCAATCTGCTCCCACATTCGAATTGCAATCCATTGCAAAATTCCAAATATTGCGGCGTCGTTGAAAAATTTACCAAAGCGGAATAACCGATACGACCACTACGTGCTCTTCCGGCATATAGGATTAGCCCAAAGCAATCTTTGCGCCATTAGTTTCAAGACAGTGGGCAAAGTCACGGGTCGCCCGGGTTAACTAAAACGGACCCGAAGATTCGTCAACCGCTGGATTTACGCCGACCGGTGCCGACAATCGCAAGAAATAGGGAGTTACTGCGGTATTGAGAAAGGCGGTTCGGACGAGTTCCGACACGGCCTTTTTGAGTTACATAACGTCGTTTATGTAACACATTATCCTTAGTGGTCGAATACGGAGTTGGATTTTTGCATGGGCAACCGCCGACGATTCAAATCCCATAAGAAGAAGCTCGTCGGGAGCGCGGAGGCACCCCCATAAGCCTCGTCTTGTTCGGTCGCCTTGAGAATTTCAGGACGAAGATTTATGTATTCTTGCGATGCAAAAGGCGGTCTATATAGGTAGACGGAAAAATATGTCGTAGTTCGATTGTCAACATTATCCCGAGGAATTTGACACCCCCGCTGCCGACTAGGTATGATCCACCCCGGCGTCGTCGGGAAAAGGGGGCCCGGCCGCACGTTCACTTTTCGCGAGGGCATCATGGACTTGGAGTTTTCGCGCCGACGGCGATTGTATTTCGAAGAGCTGGAAACGAAGATTTCGCCGGGCGCTTTCTTGGCGGGGGCTGGACTGCTAGGGCTCGGGCTTCCGGGTCTTGGGCAAGCGGCCGAGACGGCATCGATCGAGGCGCAAAGTCTACCGGGTCCGCGGTCGGAGCAGGCGGTGACGGAGCGCATCGGAACGGCGCGCGATACGGAGCGCAACGACCTGGCGAAATTGCTGCCCGTCTCGGCGCCGCAAACCCATATCATCCGTACCGCCGTTTCGTCGGAGGCTCACTCGTCCAGCGAAGCTCGCATTGTTCCCGCCCCGCGTCCAAGCAGTCTATTGGCATCTCTCTTTGCGAGTGCGCCCGAGCATTCACCGGTTGCCGATGCCCCGATTTCGACATCGACGACTCTTCCCGATCGAACGTCGCACGCCGGATCGGGCGCTGGCGGCGGGGGTGGCGGAAGCGCTGGCGGCGGCGCGGCAGGCAGCGGGAGCGCTCGAACAAGATTCCCCTCATCCTTCGGCTCCGGCAACGCCACCACGCCGGTTAGCACCGGTTCTCGAACCGGTGCGGCGCAGTCGCAAGAGGCCACCGCCGCGGCCCTCGCCGCCTTGGGACTCACAGATGCCAACCAAGCCGCCTGCGGCAACAATGCCGACACCGCGACTCCCCAACCCGCATCGCAGTTGCAGCTGGTCGATTCGGCCGGCAATCCTTTTTCGCTGACTCTCGACGCCAACACGCTCGTCATTGGCGCGGCCACGTGGTGCCCGCATTGCGCGCAGCTCGAATCGGTCCTTTCGCAGCCAGATGTGCGTAGCGCGCTCTCGGGCTTGCGAATCATTTTCGTGTTTGGCGACGAAGGGGGCACTGGCCCCGGCGGCGTGCAAAATCCGAGCGTTCTGGCACAACTGCCGGGCGAGGCCGCGTTCCTGGCCCCGGGCAGCATCCGGCCCGCGGCATTCCCGAACGCGTTTGACGCGGCAAGCGGCCAATTCAACGCCGACCCGTACGATGCGATCATCGCCTGGTATACCGCGCGCATAGGTCAGGCTGTGCCTGACACGGGTGGCGCGCAGGCCCAAATTCGTCAGGCACAGCCTGACCTACCAACCAACGGACCAAGCAGCGGCATCGCGAACGGCGCTTCAGTCACAATCCCCGGCGATTACAACGGCGACTTTCACGTCGACTCGGCCGATTACGTGCTGTGGCGAGATACGCTCGGTCAAACCGGCGCGAACCTGGCGGCCGACGGCAGCGGCAACGGCGTCGTCGACCAGGCCGACTACGACATCTGGCGTGAGAACTTCGGGAACGTGCTCGATAAGCCGGGGGCGTTTTCGATAACTGGCCCGAACTCGACAGAGACCCAAACCGTGGCGATGATTACGTGGTCAACATCCGAAAATGCAACCAGTTATCATGTTGTCATTTCGAAAAATGTTGACTTGTCGGACCCGGCTGTCGATCAGACGGTGGGAACTACGAGTATTCAAGTGCAACTGCTAAGCGGCGACCACTACGTCGGTGTCACGGCGATAAACGCAGCCGGATTGACTTTAGCTAACAACGAACCGTTTGCATTCAACACGATACTTCCGTTTGATCAATTAATATTTGCGACCTCGACACAATACACAGTCGACCCTTCCGGCACATACCCGCCTGGCGGCAATTCATTTGGTAGCGTCGCAGCAGCAGATTACCAATGTACGTCAATTGCAAATGCTGCCGGATTACTAAATCAACCGTGGGACGGAAATACGCTCTTCTTTAAAGCCGTGATTACGTTGCCCCTGACCGATATCACTACCCGGGCAGATCTCGGCGAAAATGGTTACTTCAACACAGTTGGCGATTTAGTGGCTACCGATATCGATGGATTTCTGAGCGGAAACTGGAATGCGCCAGTTCTATCTGAGACGGGCGCGACACTATCGGGTACCCAGTATGCGTGGACCGGCGCTTCGGCAACCGGGGATCCAAGCAGCAACGCCAATAGCTGGACTGACCCCAACAGCACCGCGAACGTTGGCGACATCAACGGCACCGGCGGCCAGAAATTCGACGCCGCTACGATCAGCGCCAGCGGGACAGCGCGTCTTTACTGCGTCGGGGGTTAT
>DATBAY010000128.1:0-2989 GCA_036271295.1 Lacipirellulaceae bacterium
TCTGCATCGTCAAAACGAACAAGCGCTGCTGATATTGAGCCGCGTCGAAGTCTATCGCGCCCTGCTCCATAAAGCAGAAGCCAAGTACACCGAGGCGGGCAACAGCGTGCGCGAGAGTCGGAAACTTCGTGAGCAGGTCGGAGACACAGGCGACGATATACTCGCCTATCACTTGGCGGAAGCTTCCGTTCGACTCGCCCAAGCCCGCGACCTCATGCAGCAGCGCAAAGCGTCCAATCAAGATCCCTCCGTTCAGGCGATATTGGACGAAGCCGAGCACGCACTAGATCGGGCCCAGCCGATGTGCGAGGCCGTACTAACCCCAGGGGACGTCCGCAAGTCGAACGCGGCGTTGCCATACCGCTACTTGCGTGCCTTATTAATAAGGTTACGCGGCAATTCCGATTCGGCAGCTAATTCGTTCTTGGAACTCGCGCAAAACTGCGAACAACAAGGCGATATGAAGACCGCTGCGAAGTGCTATATGCAGCTCGCCGAATTAACCATGGACGCGCTGGCACACTCCCATTTAAAACCGGCCGATCCCGGTTCCAGCGATTCCGCGGACATTTCGCGAATGCGGGCCGTCGAGCTGCGCAAGTCGAAATTGAATCGTTACACGGAGGTCGCCCGCGCAGCAGACTATGCCGATCGGGCCGTAACGATATTTTCGCAAATGGATACGTCGCCCGAAGATGAAATCGCCGCCACCGCACTCCCCAGCTTGCATTTTCAGGCATCGTATCTGGATGCTCGTTTGCAAATCACGCTGGCGGCGCTGGAGAATCACATCGCCCGCATGGACGAGTTGTTGACTTCGAGCGCTTCGAACAGCACCGACAACGAAAGTGCGCCCTTCCGCAAGCCGCCTTCGATCGACTACCGTCAGCGCGCAATCGAGCTCTTGGAAGATGCTGTCCATCAGGCCGAACGCCCCGCCAGTTCCACCACCCAGGTCCGCTTGCAGCGCGCTAGATTCTTTTCCCGCTACGCCCCTGCCTATGACATGCTAGTCGATCTTTACGTTGCCTCAGCCGTCGGCCTGGCGGAAACCGAAAAGCTCGCCCAATCCTCCCAGTCGTTCGCAAACCTGCGCCGCGCAATTGAAATCGCCGACCTTGCCCGTAATCGTACTTTTCGAGAACAAATCGATGGCTGGCGCCAGGCGGCTGGTGCGGAGGTGAATTCTGTCTCTTTCGAATGGAGCAGAGATATCGGCAAACTAGCAGATTCAAATACCGCTCTGCTCATCTACCATTTGGATGGTCCACAACTACTGGATCTTGGGGCGTCCCGCGGAGGCAGCGATGTCGCGCCGCTGAGCGGCGGTCATCTGTTCGCAGTCCTCGAAGGCGGGACGCACATTCAGCACTTTCGACTGCACTATAAGGCGCCCGGTGCAGCGAGCTCCGTTAGCTTATCTCGCGATCTGGCGGCGCAGCTCGTGCGCCGTCAACTCGGATGGATTGAAAATCCAGAGTCCACAAGAGACTGGGGACACGCCGAGCAACGGGCGCTCACAGAGTGCCTCTTACCGCAAGAACTGCTCAACCGTTTAGTCGATCCATCGGCGCCTCGTTCGAATAAGCGTTTGGTAATTATTACCGATGGTGCGCTCCACCAATTGCCATTCGAATCATTGTTGATGCCGGAATCCAGGGATTCCGCCGATCGACGAATTCATTATGTGCTCGACGACTTGCCTCCCTTGCGATACGGTCCTTCACTATCGGTGCTTGCCAAAATCGCCGATTTTAAGCCCCGGCCGAATCAATCGACAGAACAGCTTCTCACCGTCGGCAATCCAGCGTACCCCACAGACGAACGCCAGCGAGCGATTCCATCCTGGCAAGAGTTGCTGCGGCAAATGCCTACCGACGGCGGCCATTTTGTCCCCCTCACACATTCTGAAGACGAATCAAACGCTGTGTACGCGAGTTTCAACGAATCGCCTCCCAACGGCCGAACCCGGCTGCTGCAGGCCGCTGCTACGGAAGCTGAAGTCCGAAAGCACATTTCGAACGCGCAACTCGTGCACATCGCGGCTCACGGATGCGTCGACTATCAGAACGACAACTTGTGCGGCGGTTTGGTGTTAACGCCCGGCAGTGATCCCAAAGACACTCTCAACGATGGCCTGTTGCAGCTACGAGAAATCTATTCGCTGGATTTATCACACTGCGACCTGGCCGTGCTCAGTGCCTGTCAAACTTTCGTCGGCCCGGAGCGCCCGCTCGAGGCCGGCACTTCGATGGCTCGCGCCTTTTTGGAACAGGGTGCTCGTCGAGTCATCTGCAGCCAATGGAGCACCGACGATCGCGCAACGACGGATCTCATGAAAACATTTTTCGATGCGCTTCAATCCGCGCGGCGCGAAGGCAAAGCAATTGATTACGCCGCCGCACTTCATGACGCCAAGCTCGCGCTCCGTCGCGACTCCGAACGCGGTTCCATGCCCAAGTACTGGGCCGCTTTCGTCCTGGTGGGGGCGCCCTAGATTTCGCTAAGCGGTCCGGTAAACGCGGCCGGTGGCGCGCCGAGACGTTTACTAAAATCAACATGGTGAGAGACCATGTTGCCGCCCAACTGCATTGATTGCGGTGCCAATGCTCCTAAATTGAGCGTCTGTTAACTACATAAGTCTATTTCGTAGAACGACTTATGATAGTTTAGCGGCGGCCTCAGTTTTTTTCTTCCCAGCGGGTATGGCGGTTGCCTCTACGTGCGTCGCCGCGAAATCGCCACCCTTCTCGAAAGCCAGACACCCAGAGCTTTTGCCGATGTCCACCATCGTTCCACCCGTCCAAATTCGCACCCGCCAACGCAAGACAGCCCGGCAGAAGAAGCGATTGCGACGCGCGACAATTCTCGGCTCCGGCGCCTGCGTTCCGGAACGTATCGTGGAGAATGCGTACTTCCGCGACGAACTCGGAATCGACACGACCCCAGAGTGGATCGAAAGCCGCATCGGCATCTTGTCGCGTCACTG
>DATBAY010000129.1:0-9678 GCA_036271295.1 Lacipirellulaceae bacterium
CTTCCCTCGAGCAAACGCCCCCTCGGCGTTACGACGGCGCCGCGAATTGCCGGTATGACTTTGCTGCTGCCTTACTTTGAAGAAAGCAGCAAGTTATCGCAGTTTAATCTGACGCTGAATTGGAGTAATGCCGCCAATTTCGCAGTCGTTTCCGCACCGATCGGCGCTTTGCTGTGCCCAACGGATCCCGCAGATCGGAATCGGCTCGATGCGGACGAACAGGTCTCACCATGGGCTGGTTGCGCCGCCGTCACCGATTATTCCCCAACTATTGGCGTCGACTATCGGCTGGGCCCCACGACTTTTTCACCGGCGCCAGGCATCAACGGTCAACTCGGCCTGGTCGATGCCGAAACGATCACCGTCGATACGCTAAATGGCAACACGCCTAACAGTGGTATGTTGCCGAAGAATGCCGACCCCACCCTCAAGCAAGTGACCGACGGCCTCTCGCACACGATTATGTACGCCGAGTCTGCGGGCCGACCAAGTCTTTATCGTCGAGGTGGAGTCGAAGTCGGTCCCGATGTCCAAACCACTCACGTCATCGGCGGAGGCTGGGCCCGGCCGGCCAGCGATTTCGGACTCGATGGCTCATCTGCCGACGGCGTGACATCACCGGGCCCATGCCCGATGAATTGCGCGAACGGTCAACAGGTGACGACTTATCCGGATCCCTATTATGTCACTGAAGGAAGCGGAGAAGCATTTTCGTTTCATCCCGGAGGCGCTTTCTTCGCGTATGGCGACGGGTCAGTTCATTTTTTGAACGATGACATTAATATCCGCGAGTTCGCCAAGCTGATCTCGAAAAACGACGGCCTGCAAGCGCAAGCGGGCAATTAGCAAACAGTATGGATTGGAACGCGTCGTCTGTGTCACCGCGTCCTGCATTGCAACGCCCGTTGGGCTGACTGCCCGGCAGACGTGTTCAACTCGGCTACGAGAGCGTTTTTCGAATTCTCGTGCTGGGTGGCTGGGGCAACGCCCCAGAGGATTGCGAAGAACTAGGGCGTTGCCCTAGGCACCCATCGGAACTCAGTTGCAAAAAAAGTTCTAGAAAGAAAAATGGAATATCAAATGGAGACTCCGCTTAGCTCGAGGCAAGTTAAGATGGCGCGGCCAACGCGTCTTCAAGTGATTCTATTGGCTCTGTCCGCAGCAACAGCGATCGGTTGTAGTAAGGGCAAAGACCCTAATCGCCTACCAGTGTTTCCCGCATCAGGGCACCTCAGCATTAAGGGCCAGGTGCCGGCCGGGGCGTTCGTGGTGTTCCACCCCAAAAACGGCGCTGCCATAGATCCGAAGGGCTACGCAGTTTGTCCTCGGGCGGTTGTTAAGCCGGATGGCACATTCGTGCTTGGCAGCTACGATGCCACAGACGGCGCGCCATCCGGTGAGTATGCCGTAACGGTCGACTGGCGAAAGATCGTAAAGTCCCCGGATGGAAGCCCGGTGTTAGGGCCGAACGTGGTCCCGCCGAAATACGGCAAGCCGGAATCTTCGCCAGTTTCGATCCGAATCGCCGAGCGCAGCAATGAATTGGAGCCGATTACGTTGAACTAACTTCCGCTGCTCGCTCGCTTCATGTGATGAACGCACAGCGCGTTGACTAGCAGAGTAGATAGCTTCCCTCCAAAGTTAGCAGTCGCCGTGGTGGGCCGGTCGGTCTCAGTTGCCGCCCCTCGCCACGGCGACTCATTCTTTTAGGCCACTCCGGCATTTGCAGCCGTAATCTGCATGATCGGCACGGTGATTGCATTCTGCAACCAGCATTGGCCGTTCACATCGTAATCACTCTTCTAGGATATTCGTGCCATGGTCTTCGCTCGACACGAAATGGAATACTTGGGTTCGATCGATACCTCACCGTTCATGGATCCAGGCGCCTCCGTCGATGCGACTATGATCGACGAAATGTGGCATCGGCTCGATGCGCTTCGCTGCCATGATCAAGATTTCGATGCCGACGATTGGCGGCCTCGAGCGGTGCGGCCAGGTACGAAGTCGCGACGCCGCGATTAGTAGCGAAGAAACGCGCCAGGCGCATTCAGGCGACCGGCGTTCAATCGTTTCGATAAGGAGCAACCGCATGAACTGGGACATGATCAAGGGCGATTGGAAACAATTACGCGGCAAGGTTAAAGAACAGTGGGGCAAGCTCACTGATGACGACCTGGACCAAATCGAAGGCAAGCGGGATCAGCTAGTGGGAGCCGTACAGAGGACGTACGGAATCGCCCAAGACGACGCTGAGCGACAGCTTCAGGCCTTCGAATCGAAGCTGCATGGGTAAGTCGCGGATTAGTCGTTTAAACTGAAAGTGCCGGCCATCTAAATGGCCGGCCCTTTTCGTTGACAATGGTTTCGTTGCGCCTCAGTTCTTCGCTGCCGCCGCATCTTGAGGCCCCGGTCAATTCGACGCCAGTCCGGCACCGTGGCAATCTATTCGCGCGAGCGCGAATTATGGCTGTTACGGATTTAACGTTTTACCCGCAGGAGAATTCGCTTTTTCCGATTTTCATCAGACCGGGGCAATCGGCACGCAGCTTGCGACAAAGTATCACCGCTCAATTCGACCAATCGCCACCGTTTCAAGTTGCGAAACTTGCGGTGGCACACACTTAAACTCATTCAGAAAGAGAGAGGTGAGTCATGTTAAGTTGGGCTCTCACATTTTTGGTCATCGCGTTGATCGCGGCCGTCCTCGGCTTCGGCGGAATCGCCGGAACTGCGAGCTATATCGCCCAAGTGCTTTTTTTCGTGTTTCTCGTTCTGTTTTTGATCAGTTTGATCGTGCCGCGACTGCGACCTCCAGTTGCATGAAGCTCGCTCCTATCGACACGCCTACATATGGCGGAGTTTTCCACTCCGCCATTTTTTTATGCGAAGCCGTTTACGTCGCCGACAAAGTTGCGCCGGCAAAAGCAAACCGGAGCTTGCCAACGGCGATACACTTACGCCTTTGCAAGGCTGGTCGCTCAAGACGGCGCTGACGAGAAGCCGCCACAATGCACCCGGTCATCAACACGGGCTGTAGCCACACAGCCCTTCCTTCCTTCTGCCGGAAGGGGACCAGAGCGATTTTCGATGCAACCCAGGAGGTTCAGATGTGGCTCGGCAAGCGGAACCTACTTTTGGCCAAGGCTTATCAACCACGGCTGCATTTTTCTCCGAAAATCAATGAGGCTGCGCGTTGTACAAATGGGCTCCATTTGTATGCGCTGTGATGCCAAAGTTAGCTCCGCTGCCGGGCGAGAATGAAATTAGAGGCATACCCCACGCCTTCAGCTTGCGCTGAAGCGTTCGGACTGAAATTCCCAGCGTACGGGCCGCATGTGTGCGGTTTCCATGGTGCTGCACTAGCGCTTGTTCCACCGCGGCACGCTCCAAGTCTTCCAGCGACGTATCCGGCGGAATATCAATCGCGGCATGACGGCCTCGGCCGCCCATATTATGCCCGGTCCCACCTTCTCTGCGGCCAGACGACTGGATCACTTGTTGCGCCGCGGTTCGTAGCTGCTCCGCATCCACCGGCTTGATTACACAGTCCGTAGCGCCGTTTTTCATTGCGTTTACGGCTGTTCCCACGTCGTGATCGTTCACCATTACCAAAAATGGCGTCGCAGCTCGCGTCGATTTCCATCGCTTGATTAGCTCACCACCGTTAAAGTGTGCATTGGAAACGTCACACAGTACCAAATCGACCGTGTCGGAAACATGTGCCAAAGCGTCGTCGACTGTTTGGGCCGCAACGACGTGACAGCGATCTCCCAGCGCCTGCAAAATAATCTCGCGATCGCGAGCGTCTGCACCTGCAACGAGTATCATTGTGTCGGAAAACATGGCGTTTTCATTCCTCTCAATAATGGCATTTAGCCATAAGACTTCGTCCATTCATGCGTCTAACACTTAGCGCAACGCAAACCGCATACCGACAAGATTGCGCTGCCAAAACGAGCGTGTTTCTTCGTCCTTTCTGGCTTATCTAGCCTGTAATCGCAGCCGCCGCTGGTTCGTCAAACCGCAAGATGAGAGTTTGACATTCACTGCGCGTTCAACAGCCTGCGTTGCCAACCGAAAGGCTGTCGGTTTGATTTGGAATGTGACCGAACGAGTACAACTGGTCGAAGATCTATCAAGGTGACACTCCTTGGTGCATGCACCTTCGATGAGCTTGGAACGCTCGAATAAAAAAACGCTGGACCGTCGTGGTTTTTCTGCAATGCGAGGCCTTGGCACGCTGCTTGCATATTACGGTCTTACAAATCGCGGGTAACAAGCCAAGCGGTGTTCGCTGAGAGTTGCCTAAGCAGACTCGAATCGTAACATCGCACCAATTTTTGAAGCGAGGCCCATACACGGGGCGGTGTTCCCGCCAAGATCTGCAATCCGGCAAGAGAGAGATTTCTCCGCAGAGGCCGCAACGCTCTGCAAGCCGATGCCACCGCCCCGTGTATCTTTTTCATCATCCCGCTCGTCGCGCACCTCCGCCCATCTCGGCCCGAACTGAAAGCTTCCCAACACTGCTATCCGCGTCAACTGCGCGTTGGCACATTCTGTGCGAAGTGTGGTGAGCGTCGAACACGTTGTCCGGCACGAGATGGAAGTCATCCGCAATGAGGAGAGAAGAGATGGGAATCTTTACCAGCGAAGAGTTTAACTCGTTCGAAGACTTGTTCGTTCACGAGCTCAAAGATCTATATGACGCGGAAAATCAGTTGCTCGAAGCGCTTCCCCAAATGGCGAAGAAGGCAACGAATTCCGCCTTGAAAAAGACCTTTCAAAGCCATCTGCAACAAACCGAAAAGCACGCGCAAAGATTAGAGTCGATATTCGAACATCGCGGATTAGAGGCGGATCGCGAAACCTGTGCGGCGATGAAGGGGCTCATTAAAGAAGGCAGCGCCGTGCTCGATGCGACGGGCGACAAAGCTGTATTAGACGCGGCTCTCATCGCTGCCGCTCAGCGAGTCGAGCACTATGAGATCGCCGCCTACGGCACGGCGCGAAGTTTCGCTCAGCATCTCGCAGACGAGTACGCCGTGGAGCTGCTTGGCCAGACCTTGGATGAAGAGAAATCAACAGATCAGCAGCTGACCAAGATTGCGGAAGGTTCCGTAAATCCGGCCTCCGCGCGTACCTAGCGAATGCGTCCTGCGAGGTTCCAACTCGCGTATGAAACGACACTGGCCTGGCTTTACGCCAGGCCAGTTTCATTTCCTGCCGAGCAGTTCCAATCAAGCGGATTATTTGTTCTGCTTATCACTCGACTGATTGTTGTGGTCGGACTTATCACTCGAAGTATGGTTGTCGCTGCTCTTGTTGTGATCGCTCCGTTCAGGCGCGTGATTATCCGAGTCCGATGAAGCCCGCTGATCATCGCGGCTAGTGCTTTCCGAACGATCTCGGTGACTGCTCACATCGGACGACTCGTCGTTATTTCGCATGGAATCGCTACGATCACCGCGGTAATGCGATTCGTGGCGAGCGCCCTGGTCGTGATCGTTGTCATGATCGGCGTCGTGTTGGCGGTCCCCATGCTCCTTATCGGAGGGCTCGCTCGGCGCAGATTCGTAGCTGTTGTTGCCACAGGTACTGCAGCTGCTGCAGCTGCTGTAGTTAGTCCCGCCGCAGCTTCCGCAATTGCTCTGGCAGTTGCTGGACTGGCAGCAACTCGATTGGCAGCAATTGTTGCCGCCCCACGAACCGCAGCTCCCGTGGGAACCGCCCCACGAACCACAAGAGCCTCGACCGTGCCGATGAGCTTGCGCTTCGCTCGGCGCGAGCATTGTCGTCAAGACTACGACCGCGGCCGCCGTCCAAAAAAATCGTTTGCAGTGCATCATAACCAGACCTCCTCTAAAAGAACTAGAAACTCAAACCGAAATACAACTACGCGTTGACCACTTCACCGCCATTAGGATGTAGCACCTGGCCAGTCATACATGAGGAACCCGTGCACGCGACGGCGACCCACCAGTTTGCGCGATGGCAATTGGATCTAATCGCGCTTCACATCCGAGGCCTGTCACGTCCGTCGGCGCATCTCAATGCGCGACCAACCTCTTGCAGATCGTTGCTGAAATGAAGTTGGACTCCCCCAACGCTGCCAAGATCCGTCGTTAAATTGTCGCTAGGCCACGCTCTCGACTTTGGTAATTTGGAGCGGCCAGGCTGCATTTGACATGCCGGTCCGAGGGGCAAAAGCCTTCCGGCAAGGCGCTGCACTAGCAGGGTAGAGTGAGAACGCTCAGAAATTTTCTTTGCGACGATCTCAGCCGCACGGCAGCAAATTTGGGAATGACGCGTTATCTACCAGCATGGATCAACTTATTTCATTTGCGATTTCAACCCTCGCGCAGTGGTAACGGCTGGGCGCCCGCGTCCGCTAGCACGCGCGCTGCTTGCGCCAAATGTTTCGCACTCCCGCCACTATGGTCCTCGGCTGCCACAAGGATTTGTCCATCCATAACCGCCTGCTGATAGAAGTTCGCGAGCTCCTTTTCGACGCCGCGCGTCATCATTGCCCCCACCAGACCACCAGCGACGCCGCCTGCCCATGCGGAAATCGGTCCTGCAGCCCATAACGCGACGCTGCCAGTTGCAATCGCCGATCCGACCACCGCCAAGCCACCGACGATCGCCCCGATCGTTCCACCGGCAATCGAGGCCGTCGGAGTGAATGTGCCCGCCGGCTCTTGATGCTCGAACTCGCTAAAATAGCGCTCTTTAGTTTCGTCCGAGCAAAGTACCGTAATGTCTTTTGTGGAAAACCCAGTGGTCAACAAGTCGTGCACCGCCTTGCGGGCCGCGTCGATGCTATTAAACACGCCAACTTCCAGCGGTCGGCTCTGAAGTGAATTGCTCATACGATTTATCCTGATTGGAGCTAGTTATTTAGGGATCCAACGCCCTTCGTCCACCTTCGATCTTACGCATGTCCCATGCCGGAAATGCCGCAGCGACAAAACGCCTGGCAATCGCAGAATTCGCCCGCATTAGACGGAAATTGCCGGCGATTCATTAATAGGGATGGTCGCCGCGCGATCAGAAACAGGTCAGAGCGATCACATCAACGCGAAATTCTTGCGAACACAGTGAGCCACAGACGCGATTTTTCCAGCGCGGCACGAAAAAGCCAGCCATCGGAGTTCGTGGCACGGAACTTGCCAAGTGAGCTCGCACAATTCAAAACCCAACGGCGAGATGCAGCGTATATACGTGCAGCAGGTCCGGAATAATCAACGTCTTTATCGACTCAATTTGCAACGGAGAAGCCACTATGTTCAAGTCTGGTTTGAATGAAGCGAAGGAAGTGCGGCAACGGGCTCGCGAAATTCGCGGCAATTGGTCGGCGTCTGAGCGGCGGCGGCGCGTTGGGCTCCCGCCGGATGCGCCAAGTAAGCTTCGCAATTACATCCTGGCTCTTAAAACGGTGAATTGGCCTGCCGAGTCGCCAACCGCGCCTTGCTGAACCGCCAATTCTGCGACAGGCTTACATCCACGGTGTAGGCTAACAGCGTCGCTTTAACGGCCAGCTCTTATCTTCGGAAGACTCGCAACAATGAGGGTGGAACAGGCAATTTCGGCAAAGATATTAGACGTCGAAGGCACGCTCGCCAGGTTTGGCGGCGACGAAGCGCTTTTCCGCGACATGACCTCCATTGTGCTGGAGGACGCACCTCGTCTCGCGCAGGAGTTGCGAGTCGCCGTGCTGGCCGCCGACCCCGTTGCAATTCAAATGAAAGCCCACGCCTTAAAAGGGCTCGTCCTGGGCTGCGGCGGACAGCGAACCGCGCTGGCCGCGCAAAAGCTTGAAGACGCCGGGCGGGATCACAGCCTTCAGGCGTCAGTTGCTCAGCTCGCCGAATTGGAAGCAGAGCTGCAACAGTTTCTCGAAGCAATCCGCTGCCACTCACGCAGCGGATTGCCAAGCTAAAGTCTCTAGAGCGTTTTCGAAATCTCGTGCTGGGTGGCTGGGGCAACGCCCCAGAATATTGCGAAGAACTAGGGCGTTGCCCTAGGCACCCGTCGGAACACCGCTCTAGACCTCGACCGGTTCGCCCTCGACCTGCACGCGCATGTCGATAGAGACCTTCAACGCGCGTACTTTGCTGCGTAAACATCCTCGAGTAATGCCGAGCATTCTTGCCGCTTTGGATTGGTTTCCTTCGCACACACGCAACACCCGAGTCACGACGTACCGTTCCATGAACTCGAGCGCTTCCGCATAAAGATCCGTCGACTCCTGCTCGAGGCGTTCGTCGACAAAGTGTCTCAGGTCGGTACCCGCGGCGTCGCCATCGGCCCCCGGCGTGGGGTTCGGAGTGCGAATTCTTTCGGGGATAAAGTCTGGAATCACCACATGCCCGGCCGAGCGCAGCAAGGTCTGCTTCAACACGTTCTGTAGCTCGCGAACGTTGCCCGGCCAGTTGTAATTAAGCAAGACATCCATCGCCTCGGGCGCTATACCATGCACATCCTTGCTAAGCTCCCTACTAAAGATAGACAGATAGTTTTCCAGTAGCGGCGCCAGGTCTTCCGGTCTTTCGCGCAGCGGGGCGAGCTGAATCGTGAACCCGCTGAGCCGATAGTACAAGTCGGAACGGAAATCTCCCTCTTCGACCATTTCCTCCAGGTTGCGATTCGTGGCCGCGATAACCCGTACGTCCGTACTGATCGTTTGATTTCCGCCCACGCGTTCAAATTGCTGCGATTGCAGCACACGCAACACTTTGCTCTGGACGAGCGGTGACATATCGCCGATTTCGTCGAGGAACAACGTACCGCCCGAGCATTGTTCGAACTTACCGATCCGCCGCTGGTCGGCGCCGGTAAAGGCGCCTTTCTCATGACCAAACAGTTCGCTCTCCAGCAACGCGTCTGGAATCGCCGCGCAATTGACTGCCAAAAACTGCCCCTTCACGCGGGGGCTATGTTGATACAAAGCCCGTGCCACCAGCTCTTTGCCCGTCCCGCTCTCGCCACGAACGAGGACCGTGACATCTTGCGGCGCGACGCGCCCGATGGCCTTGTAAACCTCCTGCATCTGCGGGCTATTACCAACCAGCGTATCGCTCCGATTGGTCGCTCCATCAGCACGCCCGTTTCGCGCGCCGGGCATTTCCACGGGGATGCTCATCAGCCGGCGAATCTCGATTGCTTGCCGCACGAGATCGCGAATCCGCGCCAAATCGAGCGGCTTCAACAAGTAGTCGAATGCTCCCAAGGTCATCGCCTTGATCGCTGTGTCGCTGCTCGACAGCGACGTAATGAATATCACCGGCAGCTTCGAGTCGATCTTGCGAATACGCTCGAATAGATCCAGGCCCGAAGACTCGGGAAGCAAAATATCGAGCAGCACCACGTCGAATTGTTTGCTGCCGAGAAGCTGCATGCCTTCTTCCGCCGACGCGGCTGGAACGACTTCAACATCCGATTCTTCAAAGGCTTTGGCGATGAGATGACGCACTGATCGGTCGTCATCGATAACAAGAATACGCGACATGATTTTTCTTTCCTCCCTAACGGCAGCACCAGGCACTCACCCGGGCTGCTTGTTTCAACACCTAATTTTCAGCAAGAACGATCTGTATATGCAAGTGATTCAGCCGTCGTTATCAAACCGTGGTTCGCAACGTATATGTTTTGAGCTCATTTGTTCGGGTCGAAATG
>DATBAY010000130.1:0-9812 GCA_036271295.1 Lacipirellulaceae bacterium
TGCTCGAATCCGCGGAGCGAAGGATTGAGTTGCTAAGCGGCGTAGATGCGGAAGGCAATCCGATCACGAAGCCGTTTGATGAAGGCGACGTTGAGACGATTGAAGGCAAAGCGGCGTCGCGAGGGGCGCGGCGGACGAGCACTTCCAAATCGACTTCGATGAAGATTACGCTTCGCGACGACGACATGGACGACCCGCCGCGACTATTTTAGAATGGACTTTGCGTGCCTGTCTTTGGCGCACCATGGCCGCCGCCCTACTTATCCCGCCTGACATCTTGTGGCACTTTCGACCGACGAACAGCGGACTCTCGATGCAAGCCAAATGCGTGATCGCATCGATCATGCGCTCGACAGGTTTACTCAGTTTGATAGTGACTGTCCGCCGCAGCTGAGAGACGCGATTCGTTATGCGGTCCTCGCGCCGGGCAAGCGATTGCGGCCACGACTGGTATTGCTGGCGGCCGAGGCGTGTGGCGGTGGTTGTGAAGCAGCTCTGCCGGCTGCGTGTGCGGTGGAGATGGTCCACGCATATTCGCTGGTGCACGATGACTTGCCGGCAATGGACGACGATGACTTGCGGCGTGGGCGGCCGACTTGCCACAAAGTTTACGGCGAAGCGACCGCGATTTTGGTCGGCGACGCGCTTCTCGCTCGGTCGTTTGAAGTGTTGGCAAGCGAGATTCGGCCGGCCGAAACGGCGGCCAGATGTTGTGCCGTGCTTGGTCGAGCAGCGGGCGCGTCGGCATTGGTTGGCGGCCAGGCGGCCGATCTGCAAATGTCTAGCGGAAATGAGGATGGAAACGGGGGGTTATTCGAGCTCCAATCGATTCATCGCCGTAAGACGGGGGCGTTGATACGCGCATCGTTGGAACTCGGGGGCATCGTGGCAGACACTTCTGAAGAGGAGTTGGCGGTGCTTACCGGCTATGGCGAGCGAGTTGGTCTCGCCTTTCAGATAACCGACGACCTGTTGGATGTGTCCGGTGATCAGGCGGCAGTCGGAAAGCGGGTCGCCAAGGACGCGGATCGCGGCAAGTTGACATTTCCGCGATTGCTGGGATGTGATGAAAGCCGCCGCCGGGCTGCGGAGCTAGTCGACGAAGCTTGTGCTATGATCGGGATATTCGGCGTTCGAGCGGACCAGTTGCGGGAACTGGCCAAATTTGTTTGCGAGCGTGGCAACTGAATAATGGATTAATGCTAAGTTCCGGGATCTTCGGCGGGCCCCGTTTTGTGACTTCGCGATTCACTGTGTAACGCCCCACATGACGAAATCAGCAATCTTACCGACGATTCACTCACCCGACGATTTGCGGCCGCTGACGCTGCCGCAGCTCGAGCGGCTGGCGTCGGAGATGCGCGAGGTGTTGTGTAACCTTGTGGCCGGCCGCAGCGCTCACTTCGCTTCGAATTTGGGCGTGGTTGAGCTGTGCTTGGCGTTGCATCAGACATTCGACTTTCGCCACGATCGCTTGATTTGGGACACCGGGCATCAGATCTACCCGCACAAGCTGGTTACGGGCCGCTACCCGCAATTCGATACCATGCGTGTGAAGGGCGGCTTGATGGGTTACCCGAACCCCGAGGAGAGCGAATTTGATCTCTTCATGACGGGCCATGCGGGATCGAGCGTGTCGACGGCGCTTGGTTTGGCGAGCGGCGATGAGCTGGTGCGGGATTCGGAAGATCGTTGGAGCGTTGCGGTAATTGGTGACGGCGCGTTTCCGTCTGGGATTGTTTACGAGGCGCTCAACAACGTCGGGCGGTCGAGCAAACGGCTGCTCATTATCCTGAACGACAACAAGATGTCGATTTGCCCCCGCGTGGGCGGCGTGGCCGATTATCTCGATCGGTTGCGGATGAACCGCATGTACTCGGGGCTCAAGGAGGAAGTCGTTAAGGTGCTCGGCAAGGTGCCGCTGCTTGGCGATCCGGTGGAGCGTTTTCTCGCACAGCTCAAGGAGGCCGCCAAGGCCGGGCTGCACGGCGGCATGTTGTTCGAAGACTTGGGGCTGCGCTATTTCGGTCCGATCGATGGGCACAATATCGGGTTATTGCGTAAATACCTACGAATGGTCCGCAACGTCGAAGGTCCGGTCCTGCTGCACGTTGTCACGGAAAAAGGCCACGGCTTCCGACCGGCTGCTGAAGATCCGGTGTTGTTCCACGCGCCGCCGCAGTTCGAGCGGCGGGCGGACGAAGTCGTGCAGATGAAAAAGAGCTCGGCCCGCGCATATACGCACGCTGCGTCGTCGGCGATTTTCGAGCAGATGTCGAAAAACCCGCGCGTAACAGTGCTCACGGCGGCGATGTGCCAGGGAAACAATTTGGAGCGCGTGCGGGATGTGTTCCCCGACCGGTTTTTCGATACGGGGATTTGCGAAGGTCATGCGGTTGCGTTCGCGGCCGGGCAAGCAAAGGTGGGTTTGCGGCCGATCGTCGATATCTACAGCACGTTTTTGCAGCGATCGTACGATCAGATCTTCCAAGAGGTCGCGCTCCAGAATCTCCCGGTCACGTTCATGCTCGATCGCGGCGGATTGGCGGGGCCTGATGGGCCGACGCATCATGGTGTTTTCGACCTGAGTTATCTGCGCGTTTTTCCGAATATGGTTGTGATGGCGCCGGCCGACGAGCATGATTTGGCGCAAATGCTGGACTTCGCGTTACGCCACGACGGGCCGTGCGCGATCAGGTATCCCAAAGCAACGTTGCCATCGATTGCTGAGAATCGCGCGCCGCTTGAGTTGGGCAAGGCGGAGGTTCTCTCCAAGGGTGAAGAAGGCGCGATTCTTTGCTGCGGCGCATTGGTGCCAGAGTGCCTGAAGGCTGCGTCGCTACTGCGTGAAGAAGGCGTGCACGTGGGGGTGATTAACGCGCGATTTGTAAAGCCGCTCGATGTCGAATTATTTAACCATGCGGTTCGTGACTGCGGCTTCGTCGTAACAGTGGAAGAAGGCGCGCTCATGGGCGGCTTTGGTTCGGCTGTGCTCGAAGCAGCGGTGGATGCGGGACTAAACACGAGCCACGTGCGGCGTTTGGGAATTCCCGATAAGTTTATCGAACACGGCGAGCGCGGCGAGCTGTTGGCCGATCTCGGCCTAGATGCCTCGGGCATTGCCGCGGCATGTCAAAACTTGGCTGAGCGGGTTACGCGCGATGCGCACCACACGATTCAGCCCGGCTCATCTTCGTAACATGGCCAGCAAAGCCTTACCACGGGCGATGGTTTTTGCCGATGGCTCGCGCCCGGAGTTGCGCAGTGCGGCGGAACGATTGCGGCCGACGATTGAACGCTATCTGGCGGTCGTCGGCGAGTCGCTCGATTTCGCAGAGCCGCTTAAGACGGTTGAGTTCGATTTGGCGATCGTTTTAGGGGGCGATGGTTCAATTTTGCGCGCGGCCCATTTAATGGGATACGATCAGCGACCCGTTCTGGGGATCAATCTGGGACGTTTGGGTTTTCTCGCTGCGCTGCAGCCTGAACAGCTGGAACAGGCGCTGCCGCAGCTCGCTTCAGGCGACCACCAGGTTATCTCGCATTTGATGGTCGAGTGCACTGCGACGCGGCGGGGGAAGGTAATCTACCAGTCGCTGGGACTAAACGAGGCGTCGGTGCTAGCAGGGCCACCGTTTGCGATGGTGGATATCGAGCTTTACGTTGACGGGGAATTGGTAACCACCTACAGTTGCGACGGCCTGATCGTTAGCACGCCGGTGGGGTCGACCGCACATTGCCTTTCGGCGGGCGGACCGATCCTGCGAAACGACATCCAAGCGCTGGTGATACTACCAATCAGCCCGCACACGCTGACTCTTCGACCGGTGGTCGATTCAGCGGATCGAGTGATCGAGTTGGTAGTGCCTGAGCCGCACGCAGGCACCTCGCTGGTGGTTGATGGGCGGGTGCTCGGCAAATTGGAAGCAGGCGATCGAATTCGTATCGTGCGATCGAAAGCATATTTCAAAATGGTGACGGTTTGCGGCCAGTCCTATTATCGCACGCTGCACGACAAGCTCGGCTGGGGCGGGCAACTGAGATTGAAAAAGTAGAACATCGCCCGCGAATTGCCGCGGTGCGGAGGCGCGTCATGGAAGGCGTGTTATCTAAGCCCAATTGCAAGGAAGCAATCTATGAAAAGTTCGTACATCATTCGTTCATTGGCCGCCCTGCCCCTTCTGGCGCTGTGCATTACGGCGATGTCGAGCGGCCTCGCGTTCGGAAAAGATACGGATGATGGCGACGAGAAGAGTCTCCTCCGCGTTGCCGAAGCGCCGGCGAAGCCGGACAAAACTGCAAAGCCCGATAACAGCCCGAAGGCGGACGGCAAGAAGTACGAGCTGAGGTACAAGCTGGATCGAGGCGATGTTGTTCGCTACGAGGTGACGCACCGCGCTTCCATCCACACCACGATCGAAAAGACCACCGAGGAAGCGCAGACGCAAACCGACTCGGTCAAGGCATGGAAAGTGACCGACATTCTGCCGGAAGGCGATATTGAATTCACGAACGTGGTGGAAAAGGTTCACATGAGGAACCAGCTTCCGGACAAGGACGCGACGGAATATGACAGCACCAAGGACACGACGCCGCCGGCCGGTTATGACGACGCTGCAAAGGCAATCGGAGTTCCGCTGAGCGTGATGCGAATTACCCCGCAAGGCAAGGTGATTCGCCGCGAGATGAAGGTTCGCAACCAAGGCGCTGAAGATGATGCGCCGATCGTATTGCGGTTGCCCGAGCACGCGGTTGCAATCGGCGACACGTGGGATGAACCGTTCGAGATTCAAGTGAAGGTCGACAAGACCAGCATGAAGAGCATCCAGACGCGGCGACATCACAAGCTGACGAACGTTAAGAATGGCATTGCGACGATCGAAGTTACCTACCAAATCCTGTCGCCAATTGACGCTCAGATCGAAATGCAAATGGTGCAACGCTTGATGCAAGGCGAAGCTCGGTTCGATATAGCGAAAGGCCGGGTGATCGGACAGAAGATGAAAATCGACAAGCGGATTATCGGGTTCGCCGGCCCGACCAGCAGCATGCAATACATCATGAAGATGGAAGAGTCGATCATTGGCGACGACTCGAAAGTGGCATCGGAAAAGATGGCGTCGGATTCGCAGCAGAAGTCGACCGAGGATGATAAGAAATCGCCGGCAACTTCGACCAAGCCCGCGGTTCAGACCGCCAGCCGGCCGAAGAAATCGTCGTCCGGCGGCAAATCGTACAATCGCTAACGACGCTTACGACGAAGGTTGGGCGCCGTCCACCTCGTGGACCAAGAGGATATCGTGCACGCCGCTGGCCATGTCCTCGCGGTTCGGCCCGGCTGCAAGGTGCGAGCCGCCGACGATCACGATGCGATCGCCCGCCTTCGCATAGCCTTTTTCGCAGGCATACCGATCCGCGTGCTGAATGAGCTCCGGCAGGTCGCGAGCCGGAGCGCCGCGGAGCGGGGTTACTCCCCAGTACAAGCACATCTGACGAAGTGTGGCTTCGCTCGTGCTGATGCCGAGCGTGGGGATGTAACTTCGGTGTTGCGACAGCGCGAGAGCCGTCCTACCCGAGTGGCTCGCGACGAACACCATCTTGGCCTCCAGGTCATGTGCCATTTGACCCGCTGCCCGCACAACTGCGCGCGTGATGGCCTGCAATTGCGAGAATGAGTTCTCGGGAAGCCTCGGCGGGCGACTGCGGAAGGAAGTTTCGGTCGCGAGCGCGATTCGAGTCATCATTTCGACAGCCTCGACCGGGAAATGCCCCACGGCCGTCTCGCCGGAGAGCATGCACGCATCGGCGCCGTCGAGAATTGCATTGGCGACGTCGGTCGCCTCGGCGCGAGTCGGCCGCGGCGATTCCTGCATGCTGTCGAGCAGCTGCGTGGCGATGATCGACGGCCGCTGAAAACGGCGGCACATGGCGATGACCCGCTTTTGCTCGATGGCAATTTGGGCGACATCGATTTCGACGCCCAGATCGCCCCGGGCGACCATAACCGCATCTGCGACCGTAATAATCTCTTCCAGGCGGTCGAGCGCTTCTCGTTTTTCGATTTTTGCCACGACCCGCGCCGATGAACGGTTGGAGCGCAACAGGTCTTTTAAGAACTGCACGTCCTCTGGCGCGCGAACGAATGACAACCCGACGAAATCAATGCCCGCTTTTGCGGCCCAAATTGCATTTTCGTAATCCTCGACGCCGAGCGCGGGAGCACTGAGCTTGACGCCGGGCAGGTTGATGCCCTGTCGGCTCCGAATGGTGCCGCGCTGAACGACTCGGGCGTACGCGCGATCGCGCTCTTTGTGGGTAATTTCCATACTAACGGTTCCGTCCGCGAGCATGATGCGGTCGCCGACGCCGACTTCATCCACCAGCGGCTCGTACGTGCATCTCAATTCGTGCTCGGAGGACGCGCCTTCCCCGGCCACGAAAATGAATTCTCGGCCAAGATCACAAGCAATTCGATCATCGGGCAGCTCACCCAGGCGGATTTTAGGACCAGCGAGATCGACCAGGATCGCGATGGGGCGGTCGAGCTCGGCGCTCAGCCAGCGGATCGTATCGACATGCACTTGCTGGGCGTCCGGTCCGCCATGCGCCATATTTAACCGAAAGACGTTGACGCCTGCCGCGACTAACGCGGCGAGTTTGTCCTTGGCGGCACAGGCGGGGCCAACCGTAGCAACAATCTTCGTTCTGGCGCGCAGGTCCCCGTCAATGGATTCAGTCATGAATTGGTGGTGGTGTGCAGAGAGGTTACGCCCGTGAAACTGAGCTCGCCGTTATTGTGGCGTTTCGGCGGCGGTTGGGGAATAGTCAATCACTGCTTGATCTCGGCGCGCCTGATGAACGATACTTCGGTTAAATGTTGCGGAGCGACTCAGGTTGAGGTGCGGTTTTCATGTCGCATGACGAGATTGTAAATAGTGGCGATGGCGCGCGGTCTCCCTCGATGCCTTCGTCACGTGTGTCGATGCGAACGGTTGCGTTCGTGTTGGCTTGTTTGGCCCTGGCGCTCGTGTGCATCGGACTGGCACTGGATTACTTCGTCGCGGAACGCCTTCCGGAATTGACGGAAGACAATTTGCGGGCGGCGACGGAGTTGTGGCGAAAAGCCGGGCCGCAAAGTTACGACATGGATATTGAACTGCGCGGAGCGCGGCCGGGACAGGTTCACGTGGAAGTGCGAAATAAGGAAGTGGAGCTCGAAACGCGCGATGGCCGGACGCCAGGACGTTGGACCTGGGACACATGGTCGGTCCCTGGGCTGTTCGATACGCTGAGCCAGGACTTGGACATCGCGCAAGATCCCGAGGGCCAAATTCAGGCGGCGAAAGGGACAACCTGGCTCCCGCGATGCGAATTCGATCCACAATTCGGATATCCGCTACGCTACCACCGCTTGGTGTCAGGAGGGCCCGAGGTCTACTGGCGTGTGACGGCCTTCCACCCGAAGTAAAATGAGTACTCATGACGTATTGGCGAGGCAAGCGAGCAGTTGTAACGGGCGGGTCGGCGGGGCTGGGCCGCGCGATTGCTCGTTCGCTGGCGAAAGAGGGCGTGCGGGTAGCGATCGTCGCTCGCGGGCAGGAGCAACTTGCTGCTGCGGCTGAGGAACTTCGTACAATCGGCGGCGAGGTGCTGCCGGTGACGTGCGATGTCACGTTGCAAGCAGACGTTGATCGGCTTGCCGAGACAGTCCATACGTCGTGGGGCGGCATCGATCTGCTGTGCCACTGCGCCGGTCGATCAATGCGAGGGACCGCTCTGGGGACGAGCCCAGATGAGTATCGCAGCGTTTGGGAAACGAATTTTTTAGCGGCAGTGCGATGTGCACAGTCGTTCGCGGATTCGCTCAAGGCGTCCAATGGCCACTTGGTGCTCGTCGGATCGTTGGCCAGCAAAGTAGCCGCCGGCTACTTGGGCGCTTATCCGGCAAGCAAGTTTCCCCTCGCCGCATTTGCGCAACAGTTACGCATCGAGAATACTCCCCAAGGATTTCACACGCTGCTCGTATGCCCGGGGCCGATCGCGCGCCCCGATGATCGTGGCGACAACCCGCGCTACAGTGGCCAAGGCGGCGTCCTGCCCGACGCAGCGCATCGGCCAGGCGGCGGCGCCAAGACGCGAGCTATCGATCCGAATGAGTTAGCAGCGAAGATTTTACGGGCCTGCGAATCTCGTCGGGCGGAGCTGATCGTGCCCGCGAGCGCGCGGTTGCTGTTTATTGCTTCTCAAGTATCGCCGCGATGGGGCGACTGGCTATTGCGAAAACTTACTTCCGGTTAGCTTGCCGTTCGCGGCAAAGTTCGTTTGGACCCGTGAAAACAAAAGGACCCGGCTGGCGCTGCGAGGCGGTTGCCAACCGGGTCCAGTGTTTGGGGAGGACGGCCGCGGCTCGGGCCTGGCATCATCCGGCTCAAGCGACGGATGGCGGGAATCGCCAGGCCCTGCGGCTACATTGGTCCGGCGAGCCGAGCCGGACAAGCGTCTCTCCCAAGTTGCACCCGTTCCGATCCAACTCCCGGCACCGTGCCGAAAGTTGTGCCCCACCGGCGGCACCTACTCTCCCTGGTAATGTGAAACGTGCAGTATCCCGTGACGGGCATAGGTCGCCATACCGCGGCGACAGTTTGCTTAGATTCACAAACGGATAAGTTGTAAGACGTCAGCGATGCGTGGTCGGCTGATGTCATGGGACCGTTATTGCATGTGACGTGCCAAACGCATGCGCATCGCGACGGATCGCACCTCGTTGCCTTCTCGAAGTTGCAAAACCGCCTGCAAACGCGGCAGCAGACGGTTTTTTCCGAGCTGATGGTGACGGCATCTTGATCGCTCTGACGACCTCAAAGCATGCCGCTGGCGTTGTACGATTTACAAAGCGATTGCTGGCATTGCAATCTTTGCCGGCTTAGATGCGGCCCGGCAGCATTGGCCAGTTCTTCGGGTTCCGTTGTCGAAATACCGCACTTTCGTTACTATTCGCGGGACTTTTCCGACCGTTTCGGTCCTCTCATCCCCGCACGTACGAGATCCGGCTTTGCGATTCGGCTTCGATGCTTCGTGGTCGCGCGCAGGTAGCGCTGCGAAAGCAGCGTTTGCGAGTTCGTTCGTGTTCTTACTTACCACCGTTATGGCGACGGGGTTTTCCGGTTGTATCGTGTTTCGGCACAAAGGGCCGACGACGGAAGGAGTGACGGCTTCGCGAGAGCTTACGCGGCAGGGAGTGGCTGCGATGGAAACCGGCCAGTGGCAGCAAGCGGAAGATTTGTTGCGCAAAGCGCTTAAGATATCGCCGGACGACGCTTCGACGCATCGCTCCATGGCCGAGGTCCTATGGCACCGCAATGCGCGCGAGGAAGCGATCGCGCAAATCAACGAGGCCATCGAGCACGACGCAAACAATTCTTCACTGCGAGTGCGGGCGGGTGAAATGGACTTGGCGACGGGAGCGACCGATGCAGCGCTTACCCATGCGGAGCGTGCCATTCGGTCCGATCCTCGTTCTGCGGCGGCGTGGGCACTGCGCGGCCGCTGCTTTTTGCAAAAGAACCAGAGCGACCGAGCGCTTGCCGACCTGCAGCGCTCGCTCGAATTCGCGCCTGACAGTACCGACGTACTACTTGATATAGCGCAAATTTATCGGCAACGCGGGCTGGCTGCGCGGAGTTTAACGACGATCCATCACCTATTAGACACTTATCCGCCCGGCGAAGAATCTCAGCAAGCCCTCACACTGGAAGGCCTGGCATTGCTCGATTTGAAGCGTCCGCAACAGGCGTGCGACGTATTTGCGGCGG
>DATBAY010000131.1:0-2044 GCA_036271295.1 Lacipirellulaceae bacterium
TTGTGCCGCGACCTATGCTAACGTCGATCCCTGCGCCTAAATGTGTGCGCTCGCTCTTTGATAACACGACTCAGCCCGGTCCTGACCGCGCTTGACCGTAATCGGCCGAAGTGAATTCGGTGGATTGTACTCCACGCTGCGCGCGTGTGGACCAGGAAGTGGCGGTCAGATCGCTTGCCGCAACGTGCAAAACCCAACGAGTTTTGCACCGTGATGTGGGCCCCTTATTTGCCGCGCAATTTCAAACGACGGGCAGCGGGTTCGCCTTACCGGTAAACGTTAGTTGCCGTCGTTCTCGGCAAGAAGCTTCGCCACCTCTTCATCCGAGAGATTTTCGATCTCGGCTAAGAGCGCCGCAAGCTCCGCATCGTTCGGTGGGGGCGGCAACGGAGCGCCATTCGTCGACGCAACGGGAGTCGAAGTCGTGGCGGATTCACCAATCCCGAGCGATTGCTCGGCGAGGTATCGTGACAGCGCAGCAGGCGTCGGGTAGTTCCACGCCACGATCGCCGGCAACGGGACCTTGAATTCGTCTTCGAGTTCTTGGCTCAGTTCGACCGCGGTCAGCGAATCGACGCCGAATTCGGCGAACGGCCGGTCGCGCGCGATGTCGGCCGGGTCCATGCTCAACCGATTCACCAGCCACCGTAGCAACCATTCCTCGATCCGTTCGGCCGCCCGATCCACTTCGATCGGCGACGCCGGTTCGCGGCGCGGCTGCTTCGGCAAAGTGCCATTAGTTGCAGAGCCGTTTTGTGCCGCACCGTTTGTCGCAGCCTTTGTTGGCGATGCGTTGCCGCTTCCTACCCGCTGCGGCCGCGCCGCCTGGCTGGAAACGCCCTCGCCGTGAATTCGCACGCTCAGTTGTTCGCCGTTGGTGGACGCTTTCGGCGTGACGCTTTGGGCCGGGTTCACCCACGAGTGGACGATTTTCAGCTCGTCGGCCAGGTACTGCTCGCGGCACAAATTGCGTTGCACTTTTCCGCTCGATGTCACCGGCAGCGACGTCTGACGAATCAGCACAATGGCGTACGGATCGAGGTCGTGGTGCTCCACGATCGCCCGCCGTACGGCCTGAATGATTTGGTGATGGTCGGCCCCGCGGAACTGGCGGTCCAACTGGTGAACCACGACCAACCGCTCGCCCCGCCCTTCGTCAGAGATCGCGAACGCCGCACCTGGCAGCACCGCCGCGTGGGCCTCCTCAGCCGATTGCTCGATGTCCTGCGGGTAATGGTTGCGGCCACGGATGATAATGACATCCTTGACGCGCCCGGTGACGTACAACTCGCCGTCGCGGAAGAAGCCCAGATCGCCCGTGCGGAGGAACTTTCCTTCGCGGCCAGGCACCACGGCGCCGAACACTTGTTCGTTCTCCTCGGGGCGATTGAGGTAACCCTGAGCGATTGATGGGCCCTGAATAAGAATTTCGCCGACCTCGCCTTCGGGCATTTCGATGTTCTTATCCGGCTCGACGATCACGATCGTGTGATCCGCCGCCGCCACGCCGCAACCGACGAGACGTTGCACCATCGCTTCCGGTTCGCCACACGCCGGCACGACGCGATGCTTCGCCAGCTCCGCGCGGTTCACCGACAGGATGTGCGGCTCCTTGTTGTGGTCTGGCCCGGCGGCGAGCAGTGTCGCTTCGGCCAGGCCGTAGCACGGGTAGAACGTTCGCATCCGGAACCCGGCCGGTTTGAATGCTTCAGCAAAGTGAGTCAGTGTTTCAGCGCGGATCGGCTCTGCGCCGCAGAACGCCAAACGCCAGTGGCTCAAATCGAGCGCGGCCCGCTCTTCCGCACTCGTGCGGCGGACGCAGTACTCGTAGGCGAAGTTCGGTGCGCCGCTAATCGTGGCATCGTAGTCGCTAATTGCCTGCAGCCATCGTAGCGGCCGCTGCAAGAACGAGGTCGGCGACATGAGCACGCTGCGGCCCCCCATGTAGAGCGGTGTCAGCACACCGCCGATGAGACCCATGTCGTGGTAAGCCGGCAGCAAAAAAACGCCCGTGGCGGAAGAACGCTCCTCTTCCGTCTCGAAA
>DATBAY010000132.1:0-3223 GCA_036271295.1 Lacipirellulaceae bacterium
CAAGATCACGCCCGTCGATCCAGCCACAAGCCAGCAAACCCCTCCACGAACCAACCGGAGAGTTTGGCCGCAATTGGTGTCCGCGTGTCGAGCCGATGCTCTCGAGACGCCAATCGCGGCTTAAGGCCGATTTTACACAGAAGTCGCGGATTCGTGGGCCTTTCGGGCCCTACACGACGCGCATTTCGTTTGGCAATTTTTACGGCGCTTAAACGTGCTGATGTTGGCTGCGAAATTGGCTGGGGGTAACGCCCACATTTCGCCGAAATACGCGCGAAAAAAGGTCCTGGTGCCCAAACCCTGTGACACGGCTGATATAGGCGATCGATTGGTCGGAATCGACCAGCAACCGCTTGGCAGCCTCGATGCGGACCCGGCGGATCTCGCTGGCGGGCGTTCGGCCGACCAGGCGCGCGAAGCGTTGCTCGAGCGCGCGGCGAGCGACCGCCAGCTCGCGTACCACGTCCGATACCCGAATGCCCTCCGGTGCGCGGGCGTGAATAATGCGCATCGCATCGCGGATCATTTCATCATTGATGGCGAGAATGTCGGTCGATTGGCGGACCATGATCCGTGTGGGCGGAAAGAATAGTGGGCGTTTTCGCGGGCGCTTGCCGCGCATCATACCTTCTAGCAGCCGGGCTGCTTCGTAGCCAATCTGCTCCGCCGGCAGGTCGATCGTGGAAAGCGGCGGGCTCGAGATGTGGGCCATCAGCTCATCGTGATCGCCACCCAGAACCGCGACGTCATCCGGCACGCGAATCTGGGCCGAATGGCAGGCTTCGGTGACCTGCCGGCCGCGCGCGGCACTCCAACAAAGCATCGCGATGGGCCGCGGCAATTGCTTGATCCAGTCGACTAAACTTGCCAGATGAGTGCCCCAGGGAATCGATTGTTGATCACCGGTTAGTGCGGAATACACGTTGCAGTCGAAGCCCCGCGCGGCGAGCACATCGCGGAAACTGCCACCGACAGCATCCCGGTAGCTGAGTTGCTGCAATGGCCCGCAATATGCGAACTGTTTAAATCCTGCGGAAAGAAAGTACTCGGCCGCCATTCCACCTGTTGCATCAGGATCGACGGTGCACCGCGCTACGCGTTCGCCAATAAACGGATTCCAAGAGACATTGACCGTCGGCAGTCCGATGCCCGTGATATCGTAAGCGAGCGCATCGTGATTGATTCGGGCGATGATGCCATGGCCCGTCCAACCTTGGGGAACGCGAAATCGCTCGTATCGACCCCATGGCTCGACGTGAATCAGCCAGTTGCCCGCCTCGAGCGCATGACGGCTGACGCCTTTGATGAGGCCCGAACCCCACGAAGTCGAGGTATCGATGAGAAGACAGACTCGGCGACTTTGGGGCATGGAAAGAGTATTCGAGGGGCGAAAACCGATCTCTCGCCAGAAGCGGTCGAGGAGGCCAAAGCTGCTGCATTACGATTATGGTTCGAGAATCCGCCCACATAAAGTGACGTGGAGCGGGAGCCTCAAATTGTTCGCTGATTTCGGGCTGAAACATGCTCCAAAAGCGCAAAACTGGAAAAGCCAAATCTTCTGCGCGAAAAGTCATTGCGACCAATTGCCCAGCCATTAAATTGAGAATTGTCGGGAAATCAGTCTTTTTTACTGACTCAGCGCGGAGAATCCTGCTAATGAAAGTAACCAATTGGGTTAGGAAAGTCGCGGTCGCGATGACGGTCGCGGGCATTTGGACCCCAAGCGTAGTCCATGCCGTCACTATTCCGCTCGGTGATCCGAGCTTCGAAGCGTACACAGTACCAGCCGGCGGATACGCATACGCCGACACTTACAGGCCGACGAGCGCGTGGATTGACGACCTGGATAACCCAGGTTCGGCTTACGTACCAGATAACGCCGCCAGCAACTGGCTCTACAACACCGCCTATGGTGAAGACGGCCCGCCGTTTCGCGGAGCACCGCGCACGGGCAACCAAGCCATGCACGGGTTTTATCACTACAGCGGTCAAAAACTAACAACCACGTTTGCCGCCGGCAGCACGTATACGTTCTCGCTTTGGGCGCAAGGGGATGATAACGCCGTTCTCGGCACCGCGGATAATGTGTATTTGTATCTCTTCGATGCCTCCGCGCCGTTTGCGGAAGCTACTTCCCTCACGTTCCACGGCTTTATCGGTGGAACTGATTTCGCCAACCGCGCCACGTCGATGACGCAAGCCGCCAGCCAAGCGAACTGGACGAAGTTGAATCTTAGTTACAGTATCGGCGCCGGATCGCCACTGATTGGTAAGCCAATTGGCGTTGCGTTCTATGCTGGCGAGGATGCGGCGGTGGACGATGCGTCCCTAACGTCGATACCCGAGCCCACCACCGTGATGCTTGTGGGCATGGGCGGGATGTCGCTGCTGGGTCTGCGGCGAAAGCGCACCTAGTTGCCATTCGAGCCGAGGTTATTGAAGGCGGACAGCGCCGCGCTGCTGTCCGCCTTTTTTTACGCGCTTTTACTTGTTGGCGGGTAAAACCAGACAGCCTCGTCCGATACGAACCTTGGGACAGATCAACTACAATGGAAGTTGGCCTAACGCCCCTTCTATTCAGCAAGTTCGGATCTCGATGGCACATCGTCCCGGAAAGAAAAAGCCAGGCAAATCGCCGGCGGCCAACCAGCGTCGCCGTGCGGAAGCGAAGCGATTGCAGCAGTCGCCGGCCGCTGACGTGCGTGTCGAGAAGGCGCACGCGCTGTGGAAGCTGCAACGATTCGAAGAGGCTATTGAATATTACGAACGAGCCTTGGCTCGGGATCGCCAGAACCCGATTCTGTTGGTCGATGTGGCTCGGGCGTATGCCTATCGCTTTCGCTTCGCTGAGGCCGAAGAACTGCTTGATTTAGCGCACTCGCTATATGCTAAAAACGCGAACTTACAGCGGTTAATGGGCGAATCGTACATGATGGTTCAGCAGTTCGACCGGGCGATCGAATGCCTGCTTCGATCGCTGGAGCTGGACGCGGCGCCGCGCGAGCGTGCTGCCATCGCGTTGGATTTGGTGCGCATGTATGAGCGGCTGCACGATTTGGAAAATGCCCGCAAGTGGATCGACGATGTTTTGGCAGCGGAACCCGATAACTGTCAGGCACGCTACGAATTGGGAAACTTGGAACGGCGTGCGGGAGATTCGGCAACCGCTGAGTCGCATTGGCGGACGGTTGTCGAAGATCCGAACTGCCCGCGCGGCGTGGCA
>DATBAY010000133.1:0-10427 GCA_036271295.1 Lacipirellulaceae bacterium
AATTGTGGCTCATGAGGCACGGCCGCCTCGGCCCCGAGGCGCTTCCCGAGATTCGCAAGACGGTGAAGCAGGCCATGCAGCAGCGGCCCGAATGGTTTGAGCTGCAAGCGCTATTGGCTGAAATTGAGCTGGCCGGGAACAACAATGCGCTTGCACTGCAGTATTACGACAAGGCCGAGGAGCTTGGCCGCCCCGCCCCGCTGGCAGTGGCCCAGCACATTCGGCTACTCGTTTCGTACGGCCGGTTTGCCGATGCGGGCAAGTTGATTGATCGCATTCCGGAACCGATGCGGCAAACCCTGTTGGGCCCGTTGTACTCCGAGATTCTGTTCCAAACGCACCAGGTCGAATCCGCGCTTAAGCAGGCTCTTGCGGCCACCGAGGCCGATCCGAAAAGCGCCCAGAACCAATACTGGTACGCCCAATTGCTGGCGCGTTCCGCTCAGGCGACCGATTTGAAGCCGGAGCAACGCGACGAGAAGATGGCGAACGCGATCAAATCGATGAAGCGGGCCACGGAGCTGCAACCCGAGTTCCCCGATGCGTGGTTCGCGCTAATCAATTATTACGCGCTGCAAAAGGACTTGAACCAGGCCCAGAAAACGATGCGTGATGCGCAATTGGCGCTGAGCGGAGACAATCTGACGATCTTTTTGGCTCGTAGCTATGAAGTTTTGCATCGTTGGTTCGATGCGGAAACCATGTACCGAGAGCTGTACGAAATCGATCCGACGGACATCGGCCGGGCCCAGCAACTGGCGGCATTCTATTTGGGCCCGATTTACCAGCGTCCGGATAAGCGCGAAAAGGCGACTCCGCTCATCAATCAAATCCTCAAAGCGGGTGCCGATAAGAAGCTCGCCGCGAATGACAACAATTTGCTTTGGGCCCGGCGGATGGCTGCCAAGTTGTTGTCCATGACGAACGAATACCAGAACCTGGTAAAGGCAGAAAAACTGCTGGCTTCGAATTCGCAGGACGGCAACTTGCTGATCGAGGATAAGCTCGCGATGGCCGAGATTTTGGCGCCGCGGCCGGAGCCTCAGTCGCGCCTCAAGGCGATTAATTTGTTGGAGGAGGTTGACAAAGTTCAGCCGCTCAACGAGCAAGCGTCGCTTGAACTCGGGGAGCTATATTATGCGACTGGCGACTGGCAGAAGTACACGTCGCAAATGGAAAAGACGATCGGCCGATACAAAAACTCCGTCGAGGCCCGTCAAGCTTACGTGCGCCATTTGTTGGCGA
The DNA here is from genome assembly GCA_036271295.1 of Lacipirellulaceae bacterium. Lineage (GTDB taxonomy): Bacteria > Planctomycetota > Planctomycetia > Pirellulales > Lacipirellulaceae > JABDGM01. Next base: position 1,246 of record DATBAY010000133.1, read on the forward strand.
AAGGTGATTCGCGGTCCTTGGACAAGGCGGTGGATCTGATCAACAAGCTCCATGAGCTCGCGCCGAATAATTCGACCACGTTCGAGTTGACGGTTCGACTAGCCGCAAAAACAGGCAAACAAGACCAGGTGCGGGCCGACCTCGTCAAACGCATTCCCAAAATGCCGGAAGGCAAGGATATCGACGCCGCTCAGGTGCAGCAGTTCGTTGCCTACGCGGGACTGTTGATCGAGTTGGGGGATCTCGATACGGCCGAGAAGATTTACCGTGACCTGGCGGCTCGTAAACCCGAGCTGAATTTCGAGCTGGCAAAATTCCTGGGCGAGCATCGCGACCCGGAGGCCTGCTTCGCAAAGCTGAAGGAGATCTACACTCCCGCAGCGGTGCAGAATGTTGTCAGCGTTGCTTTGGCAGTGGCTCGCGAGCGCCGGGAGAAGACCGGGGACAAATATGACGCGCAAATTCAGCAATGGCTCGATGCCGGGCTGCGCGAGAACCCCGATTCGATCCCGCTCTTGATCACCCAAGGCGATTTGTATGACCTGGAAAAGAAGTACGATGACGCTGCTGGCGTCTATCACAAATTGCTGACCCGCAACGATTTAACGGGTCTGCGTCGCGCCGTCGTGCTCAATAACCTCAGCTTCCTGCTGGCTCTCAGCGGTACGACGACGGCTGGAGACGACCCGCTCAAGTTGGTTCAGGAAGCGGAGAACATTATGGGTCCGAATTCTGATATTCTGGACACATTGGCGGTCGTGCTCACTGCCCAGGGGAAATACAAACAGGCCATCCAGGCGCTCGATCTAGCGGTGACCGATACCCCGACCGCGTCGAAGTACTACCACAAAGCGGTCGCGCATTACAAAGCCGACGAGATGCGTAACGCGGTCGAAGCCTGGGAGAAAGCGGAAGGGCTTGGCCTCAATCGTGACTCGCTCAACCGCATGGAATTCGACCAATACGACGATATGAAATCCAAGATTGACCAGCTTCGCAAACGTTCGGTCACGCAGGCAGAGCCCGCGCGTAAAGCTGGCTGATCGACTTGTCTACCATCCACGCACCGACAAACATGATGAACTACCTACGATCGATTTATATCGTAACCGTCTGTTCTTCCCTCCTCGGCATGGCGCAAGCGCAGGAACCGCAGCCGGCGAAATTGTACGAACGTGGCGTCAACGCCTATTTCAATGGCCGCGCGTCCGAGGCAGACACCCTGCTTTCGGAAGCGATTCAATGGAATTCGCAAGATCCACGAGCGTATTACTTCCGGGCGTTTAGTCTGCTCCGCGAAAGTCGAATCGCCGAAGCGCAGGGAGATATGCTCGTCGGGGCAACTCTCGAAGCGCAGTCACCGGGCGGTCAAGCGGTGGGCAGCGCATTGGAACGGGTTCAAGGTTGCGATCGGTTGATGCTCGAACAGTTTCGCCGGCACGCGCGCCAGAATGCGGTGACGCAGGCCTCGGCTACGAGCGAAGTGCCGCAGCCGGCCGCTGGTGCTCACGCGCGAGTTCCGCTGTCGACACCACCGCAAACGTTCAAGGCGCCAGATGCCGGCGTCCTTCGCGAGCGGCGAATCGTTCCGCTCGAAGAACTGCTTCGTCCAGGCGGCCCGCAAACCGTTGTTGAAGAACCTCAGCCGGCCGAAGAGCAGGCGCAACCGAAAGCGCCACCGGCGGCAGCTAATCCGGCCGCCAGCCCGGCGGACAATCCGTTTGGAGACGATACGCAAAAGCCAAAGGCCGCGGTAGAGCCGCCCAAGGCGGAGGCGGAGCCGCCCAAGGCCGAGGTAGAACCACCAACTACCGCCGCACCCAAGACTCCGCCGCAAGCGGCGCCGGCGGCAAATCCGCCCGCGGCTCCTCCATCCAAATCGGACGAGAATCCATTCGGTTAATAGCCTATACTTAAGCTATTCCGGCGATCGTAAGATCTGTCGTCACGACGCTTTCACACAAGCTCACACAGGCAGTCGAGTTCACACACCGTCGCAAGGTTGAATCGAAATGACATCGTTCGGCGTTCGGTCTGCGTTTTGTGGAGTTGCGATTTGCCTTTTGGGCGTAGTCGCCTCGTGCACCCATCAGAGCTCGGCCACCGGAACGGCGGCAAAGAAGCACGGCAAACCAGGCCCCGAAGAAAGCTTCCAAGTCATCATGGACACCTTCCGCCGGCGGATGGAAGAGACGCCGGTCGGCTTCGTGGTTAACAATCCGAATGGTCGCAGCACGATGACGGGCACGAACAAGGTGAGTTACGAAGTCAGCGCGCCGAAGTCTGCAGACGAGAAATATAAGGCGGTGGTCACGGTCAAAAGCCAGTCGCGGTATTCCGTGAAGGTTTCGACGGAAGCGCCGGACGATGCGGGCCACGAGAAGGGGCCTAAAAACGATCGGCTGCTGCCAGACAAAGAAAAAGATCAAAAAGGCAGCGAGTCGTTCGAGCCGAATTTTGCGAAGGGTGCGAGCGAAACTTCAAAGTCGAATTCGTCGAGCACGCACGTCACCGAGCAAGTGATGCCGCACGAGGATGTCGAAGAGCATAAATACGACCTGCTCTATCAAGACGGCAAATGGATTCTCGTCACCGAGCTGAACCAAGAAACCGAGCAAGCGGTTCAAAACGCGTTTAAGACCGCGTTGGAAACGCAGGGTTAATAAGGCTTGCGGAAAACGCGCCCTAGAGCATTTTTAGCACCGGTGTTCCGAAGGGTGCCTAAGGCAACGCCCTAGTTCTTCGCAATAATCTGGGGCGTTGCCCCAGCCCCCCGGCACGAGAACTTGAAAAACGCTCTAGCCTTCCCCGTTGCGGAGCGTTTCCAGCGTTCCCTTTCTGAAGGCATCGGCCATCGCTCGCGGCACTTCGGCTTCCGCCAGAAACACGAGCGAGCGGTTCAGTGCTACTTCCGCCTTCATCTCTTGCTCTCGCGCAATCGCGTTCGCACGACGCTGCTCGGCCAGCGCCTGGGCTTTGCGGGTATCCGCCTCGGCCTGATCGGCCTGCAACCGGGCGCCGATGTTTTCGCCGATATCGATGTCGGCGATATCGATCGACACAATTTCGAACGCCGTGTGAGCGTCCAAGCCGCGCTGCAGCACTGCTTTCGAAATCCGATCCGGGTTTTCCATTACTTCCAGGTGATCTGTGGACGACCCAATGGAAGTGATAATCCCTTCACCAACGCGGGCGATGATCGTTTCCTCCGTGGCTCCGCCGATCAGCTGCGCCAAATTGGTCCGCACTGTAACCCGCGCTCGCACGAGTAGCTCGACGCCATTCTTAGCGACTGCGCTCAACGTGGTTCGCCCAGATTTCTCCGGATCCGGACAATCGATCACTTTCGGATACACGCTGGTGCGAACGGCGTCGAGCACATCGCGACCCGCCAAATCGATGGCGGCGGCCCGATCGAAGTCCAGGTCGATATCGGCCCGGTGAGCTGCGATCAACGCATGAATGACCCGCGGCACATTGCCGCCCGCCAGGTAGTGCGCTTCCAGCCGCCGCGTGGTGATGCCTGTGTGGGGGTCGTTCCCAACCGCGGCCTGCATCGCCATGATTTTTGCCTCGACGATCGTGCGGGCGTGCACCTGTCGCAAGCTCATACCTACCAGGCTCGTAAGGCTCACATGCGCGTTGGACATGACTGCTTGCAGCCACAGCTTCCCGTAACTGAACATCACGAGCACGAGAACGAACGCCGCGATCAACACGAGGGCGAATGCCCCGAGGTAGGCCAAATACCACAGGCCGTTATCGGCGCCCCCCTGCCCCAATAATGCCGCAAAAATGCCCCAGCTCGCGCCGGCAGGTAGCAAGTGTTCGGTCATTTTTACTTCCGCTCCTCGGGCATCGTGGCAGGTTTCGCTCAGGCTCTATCATAACCCCCCATCTATGACCCGGCGAGCCGGGCAGCAGTCGGCGCTACTGGCGTCGCCCTAAAACGGGCTCATCGTGTACGTTGTTAGGCGCTGGCGTCGTGATTCACGGCATTTTGATTGAAAGGACAAAACCTATGAGCATTTCCACCCGCGGCGTCGCCTTTTGGTCGAGCGTCTTCTGTTTACTGGCCGCCGAGCAAGCGGCAGCCATCGACTACTACACGGTCGATCCGGCGCATACCTCAATCGTGTTTAGTGTGGCGCACTCTGGCTTCAGTTACACGTATGGATTCTTCCGCAAAGCGACTGGCACCTACAAGCTCGACAAAGACAACGGCGCCAACTGCAGCTTCAGTTTTACGATCGATGCGAACAGCCTGGATACGAACAATCAGGATCGCGACAAACACTTGCGCAGCCCCGATTTTTTTGACGTCCAGCAATACCCGACAATTACGTTCCAGTCGACTCGCTGCACCGCTTCGAACACGCAGGACGGGGTCATTTACCAGCTCACCGGGAATCTCACGATTCACGGCGTGACGAAGCAAGTGAACGTGCCGCTGCGGATGTTGGGCAGTGGTCCGGGCCCGTACAAAGATCAGCGCACCGGTTTCCTTTGCCAGATCGAGCTGAAGCGCACCGATTTCGATATGAAGAACTTGCTCGACGGCAATCTCGTGGGAGACGCGGTGGGAATTACGGTGAGCTTCGAAGGATCGCAACAACAGCCAGGCACGGCGCCGGTTCAGTAGCCACGCAGACGCAGGCACTGTTCGTCTACCGTGCTGAGCCGTGTAACTTCATTTTACGTCAGCTTTTGTCCCCGCTCTCGATCGGTACATGTTTCTTCATACATTCCTTTGTGCCGGGGTCGTTCCTTTCGCTACGGCCGCGGTTGTTGCGATCGCCGTGGCGCAGTTCGGGGCCGTGCCGCGAGTTTACTGGCTGCTAGGCACCGCCTTGGGCTTTGTTGCGGGTTACATTGCACTGAAGAACCAAAGCGGGATCGTGCCTGCGATAGCGTCCATCACGCGTCCGCAAACAGCCGCAGATTGGCTGCCGATCATCGTTCTGCTCGCACTGGGGGTGGGCCTGCTGCTAGCGCAGTCTGCTCCGCGCTGGATTGGCATCGGGCTGGCCGGACTGCTAGCGCTTGCCGTGCCGTTGCGCTTGTTGTGCACGAACGCGCGCTTAACGAGTGAATGGACTGCGACCGAGAAACTCGCTTGCGTCTGCTTGTTGGCGTCCGCGTTTGGTGCGATCTGGCTCACGCTGGCTCGCAATGAAAATGCCCGAACTGCCAAGACGCAATTGCTGTTGCTACTCATTGACGCCACGGGCATCGCCGCCGCGCTGACGATTTCGGGCGTTCTGGTTTACGGGCAAGCGTGCGGATCGCTGGCCGCCGCGCTTGCCGGCACGGCGCTGGCGTCCGCCTTCGTCCACTGGCAGAATCGCAATTCGGTCGACGAAGCTCACGATGCGAGCGAGGCGTTTGGCTGGAGTTCCGGTTTCCCCGCGGCGGCGGGCGTCATCACTTTTTCGCTCGGCGGTTTTATTATCCTGGGCCACTTTTTTGCCGATTTAAGCGCTACGAGTGCCTTGCTCCTCTTCGTGTCGTTGGCGGCCGCCGGGGGGCCGCTGTTCGAGGGCTTGCTGCGGAGAGCCGCCTGGCAGCACGCGGTAATCCGGACGCTGGCGTGTTTGGTGCCACTCGGGGTCGCTGTGAAGCTCAGCTTCGGTTAGTGCGGTCTTCAAATTCCCATGCCGGGTGGCTGGGGCAACGCCCCAGAGTATTGCGAAGAGCTAGGGCGTTGCCCTAGGAACCCAGCAGAACACTTTTGTTAAAAAAAACTCTAACTCTCTAGCCGCTGTTTATCGGCATTGTGGGAACGTGGTCGCCAGCAGTCCGGTTTGCGGGGCGATGCAATAATTCCCGCGAATTAGGGCGACTAGTCTGGAACGCTGGCAATTTTTTACCCTTTCGGCGATAATTACGTTGGTCCGGTTCCGGACGCGCTCTCGCGCTAGTGAACAGAGAACACGGAGACCTACCATGGCCCTCAACGCTCGTCGTCGGCTCGGCTTTACGCTCGTCGAATTGCTGGTGGTGATTACGATCATCGGCATGCTCGTGGCGCTCCTTCTGCCGGCCGTCCACTCGGTCCGAGAACGCGCACGCCAGACCCAGTGCATGAATAACATCAAGAACATCGCACTGGCGGTGGTTTCGTTCGATTCGTCGAGAGGCCAGCCACCCGGGCTGTCGCAGTATGTGAAGCAGCAAACTACGGTGAGCGGTAGTACCGCTTATGCTGACGTAATCTTTGACACCACATTGAACCCATCGCGTTTCGCGATAAAGACAACTCAGATATCTTCAACCACTGCGCCGACTGGCGCTGGTTTGAGTTGGGCGGCCATGTTGTTGCCGAAACTCGAACGTAATGACATTTGGGATTCGATCGTTTCGCCACCGACTGGGGTGAATTCGATCCCGATTCCACAAATGGCTGTGTTCATTTGTCCGTCCGATGTGGATGTTCTCTCGCAGGTCAATCTTCCGGGTCTATCCTACAGTGTGAATAGTGGCGGTTGGGACCGTAAAGCCACCGGCGACTTTCTCTACAAGCCACCAAATCAAGGCGACACTGCTGATAATGGCGTCTTCTTCGATTATGCCGCCTACGATCGCCAAGTCCCGGCTGTAGCAGTGGCAAGTCGCCCTTTGACACGTATTAGCAACATCAAAGATGGCGCTGGCACAACAATTATGCTCGGTGAGAATATTCACAAGTCTTATTTCGATTCGAATAATAAGGCAATTTTTTCATGGGTCGCAGGTAGCGAAGGGTTAAGTGCATTCGGAAGTTATCCCAGCGAACAACAACTGGGGTTTGTGTGGGTCGTTCCATCAAGTGGTACGGCGCCGCTTCCGGCTGATTCGGACCCAACCAAAGGCCAAGAGCGCATTAGTGGCAATATCGATAAGGCCGGCGATTTTCCCGCGAATTCTCCGCGGTTTGCTCACCTTGCGAGCAGTCACGGCAGCGGCGCCAATGTCGCCTTTTGCGATGGTCACACTTCTTATCTGCGTGACGACATCGACTACATCGTGTACGTGCAGCTGATGACACCGAACGGCCGCAAATGTGTGGACCCGGCAAGCCACGCCCCCGTATCGACTACTATTCAGGCGTTCCAGAACGCTCCGCCACTCTCGGAAAAAGACGTCCTATAGTCCTCGGGATATCCCTCATTCTGATCGCGCTCAGGGAATGCGAGTTGTTCCAGCTCGCATCTCGAAGCTTCGCTACTCGGCGTGTATGCTGAACCTGTGGCGAAACAAGCAAAACCAACGAATGCAGGCGGCAAAAGTAAAAAAGGCGGCAAGGCTGCGGCCGACGATAAGAACGAGCGCGTTATCTCCGATAACCGCAAGGCCCGCCATAATTACCAAGTGCTCGATACGCTCGAGTGCGGCATCATGCTCGTCGGCAGCGAGGTAAAAAGCCTCCGCACCGGCCAGCTATCTTTGGATGAGGCCTACGGCCGCGTCGAAAAAGGCGAGGTCTGGCTCTTCGGTGCAAATATCGCCGAATATCCCTATTCGCACGCACTCAACCACGAGCCCAAACGCCGTCGCAAACTGCTAATGCACCGGCGGGAGATGAAAAAATTCGCCGACCAGGCGTTCGAGAAAGGCCTCACGCTTGTGCCGCTCAAGATGTATTTCAAGGCAGGCCGCGCGAAGGTGCTGCTCGGCATCTGCAAAGGCAAACAGAAGCACGATAAGCGTGAGTCGTTGAAAGAGCGCGATTCGAAGCGCGATATCGACCGGGCGATGCGCCGCCGGTGACGACCTGCGCTTAAAGATTTAACCACGAAGAATTCACCACAGAGAGCACAGAGAGAAGAAGGAATTAAAGAGTTCCTTCTGTTATTCGCTTCTTGAGTTTTATGTATTCTCTCCGTGTACTCTGTGCTCTCTGTGGTGAATCTTTTTCTAGAGCGTTTTTCAAGTTCTCGTACTGGGTGGCTGGGGCAACGCCCCAGAGTATTGCGAAGAACTAGGGCGTTGCCCTAAGCACCTATCGGAACACCGTTGCTAAAACTGCTCTGGGGAGCGGCGATGACGACCGCCGCCGCTTGCCCCATGGAGCTGTGGCTGAGTTTGATGAACGCCGCTTTATCGGTCGGCAGCATTTCAGCAGCCACGTTGACCGGGCATTCAGGATCGGGTGTTTCGTAATTCAGCGTGGGAGGCACCACGCCCTTCTCGAGCGCCAGGATGCTGATCGCCAATTCGACCATCCCACCGCCCTGGCCCAGGTTGCCAAAATAGCTTTTCAGCGCCGTCACTGGCACATCGCCGAGTGTTTCTTGAATCGCGCGTGCTTCGATCGGGTCATCCTCGCGCGTGCTGAGGCCGTGTGCATTCACATGTCCAATCTCGTCGGATTTAATCCCAGCCAAATCGATTGCCGCCCGGATCGCGCGACGAATTGCGTCGCCCGTCGGCTGCAGCGACGGACCGGATTCGGAACGACTTGCCACAGCTTGAACGGCGGCCAATGGTTTTGCCCCGCGCCGCTCGGCAAATTCCCGGCTTTCGAGCACGAGCTGGGCTGCCCCTTCGCCGCACACCATGCCGCTCCGCTCGGCATCGAACGGGCGACAGATTTCCGCCGGATTCGGCTTGCCGTTGCACGCCATGCGCGCCCCGCGATGCCAAATCAGCTCCGAAATGTTGAGCCGCGTCCCCGTGCCGCCGACGATCATCACATCGGCGTGGCCCCTGCGAATCACATCGGCAGCTTCTCCGACCGCGAGGACGGAAGATACATCACCCTCCGCAATCGTGTTGGTTGGACCGCGCGCGTCGTATCGAATTCCGATGTGACACGCGGGCATGTTTGGCAAGTATTTCAGCATCCACAGCGGGTAGAGCTCGCCCATGGCGCGCCGCGACCAGCGGTGAATGTCAAAGTCTTCTTGCTTAATCCACTCCACGAAGGGAATACGCAGCTCCTCGAGGTCGCAATACATCATGCCGGCAGCGCCTACGACGCCGAAGCGTTCGTGATCGAGCGTCGCTTCGCCGAGCCCCGCTTCCTGCCACGCCAGTTCCGCGGCCGCCGAGGCGAGCTGAATATCGCGCGACATCACCTTGATGCTCTTGCGAGGCTGAATGAGCGCTTTGGGATCGAAGTCGGCGATGTCGCCGCCGAACGGAGCCATCCAGCCTGCTTCGGCCAATTCCCGTTGAACGCGTACGCCGCTCCGCCGCTC
>DATBAY010000134.1:0-2972 GCA_036271295.1 Lacipirellulaceae bacterium
CAGGCGCACTCCCGCGCGCGGCTTGAAACTTGGCGTCGTAGTCGGGAATTGTGATATCGACCACCGTAGCGCCGGCCGACTCGAATTCCTTGATGACGCGCTCCATCTCATCCGCCACTTCATGCTCGCCCGTCACGCCCACGAATCGCTGCCGCAGCACGCCGATGCGACGGTTCTTTAGAGAGGCCGCATCCAGACCTTGCGCAAACGAACCGCTGATGTGCGAATCGGCGTCCGCCGTCGCAGGGTCTTCCGGGTCCTTTCCGGCTACGCGGTCGAGCGCCAGCGCGACATCGCGCACACATTTCGCCATCGGCCCAACGGCGTCGTTATAGGTATTGAGCGGCATCACTCCAGCTCGACTCACCAACCCACGGGTGGCGCGAATGGTCGCCAGTGAAGCGAAGCCAGAGGGATTCGAGAGCGAATTGCAAGTATCGGTGCCAAAACCCAAAGCGGCAAGACTCGTAGAAACAGCGGTGGCGCTGCCACCGCTCGAGCCCGCCGTGCTCAGCGATGGATCGTACGCATTACCGATCGTGCCGCCGACCGTGCTAATTCCGAAATCGCCGAATGGAAACTCATCCAGATTCGCTTTGCCAATGAATACAGCTCCGCCTTTGCGCATTCCGGCCGCCACGTGCGAGTCGAGCCGCGGCTGGTGATCGACGAGCGCTCTCGATCCGCCGGTCGACGGCATTCCCAGCACGTCGATATTGTCCTTGAGGATGATCGGCACGCCGAGGAACGGACTGGGCACGCGATCACTTTCTCGCTCGGCGTCCGCAGCCCGAGCTTCCGCAATCACGCGCGGGTTCAGCGCCAGAATCGCGCGAAATTTAGGTCCATTACGATCATAGACCGCGGCTCGAGTCAAATACTCGCGCGTGATGTCTTCCGACGTCATTTGGCCGTGCGTCATCGCGTCCTGCAGTTGGGTGACCGTCTTTTCAAACACAGTGAACGGCGGAAGGTCTGGTCCGGCCGCTAGTTTCCAATTGACGATCTCCGCCCTCTGCCGTGGCGTTAATCCCCGTAGATCGGGCTCTCCGGCAAGCTTTGCCGCGACTTCGGTCACCAGCTTAATTTCCGACCCGGGTGCAGGAATCTTCGCATTCTTTCCCTTATAAACGGGGTCAAAGTTGGGGATCACCAACCCATCGCGAACCTTGATCGGAAACCCGCCGCGTGGATCGTAGACTTCGCTCTTACCTTTGACGACAAACGTCATAAGGGCGAGCGTCTGGCTCGGTTTGAGCTTGAGCGTGAACACGTAGCCAATATGAGCGGGATCAAAGCCGGGCCATTTTTCAGTAAATGGATCGCCGTACATATTTCCGACGGAGGTGAAAACACCCGCCGTCTTCGAGCCGAGCACATGTGCGGATGGTCCATGCCCCGACGGTCCTGCCATCGGGTCATCGACGTTCTTCGCGTTCTGCATGACGGTGACAAAACTGTCACTCAAATCGATTTGCCGATGGCCGCTGGAGGTCGTGGCGACTGTCATTTTCCCGCCGTCTTCGTACGCGCCGGCGGCACCGCCCCAAGCGACTTCAACCACTCGCTCTTCGTCGGTCGTATTTGTAAACGTGTCGAAATACCGAAGGTAGTTCGTATCCTTCGGAGCAAAGATCGAACGCGCTACGACGATTCCGTCGACAAATACTGGCGTGATCGAATCGAACCGCTCGCCGCCGTCAAAAGCTAGACCAAAGCCGTGCAAGTACAAGTTACGCGATAGCAAGTCGCCGTCTGGCCGTCGGACCTGCAGCTTGAGATAACCGAATCCATTAAACGGATTCGAACGGCCTCCTGTCGCAATACCGCCGCTATCTTGCGCCCAGGCCGACGTGTCTTGAATATCCCAAAACTGGCCGTCGGCAGATGGCAATGGGGTAACGGCGTTGGCCGTCGACGCAAGCATTGTGACGACTAACGCAAACAAAACAGTAGCACGCATGGTGAAATCCAATCGGAGAACTCTCAAACTTACAGCCGCAACTAGCAAATCAAACCTCGATGGACACTGCCGGATTCGTGCCCGGCAAGTGACCTGCTAACAAATCAGCCAACGAACGTGTCGTGCTGAAATGACTGAACACGATGCGCAGCATCGCGACGATCGGCACCGCCAACACCATCCCGATCACACCCCACAACAATCCCCAAAAGGCAAGCGCCAGCAACACGGTCACTGGATGCAACTCGAGTCCCCGGCCCATAAGTTTCGGCTCGATGATGTTGCCAATCACCATGTGAATCGCGCCCGGAATCAGGACGACGGCTGCGATTGTCCAAGGATCGTGAAACTGCGTCACTGCCACTGGCACGGGTAACAAAGTAGCGATGATCGGACCGATGCTCGGGATAAAACTGAGCAAAAACACGATGAACGCAAATAGCCACGCCATGTGCAGCCCCAAGGCCCACAGCACGAACCCCACGAGCAGGGCGGTCACGGCAGCGAGTGCCGTCATCGTGGTAATGTAACCGCGAAATGTCTTTTCGATTTCGGAGTAAATATCCTTCCGCCTTTGGTGCGGGTTCCTTCCCAATAACAGGAACACGACGAAGAATAAAATCAGCAGTCCGTGCGATACGAGCGTTGTCACCGTACCGGCCGTTTGCGTGATGACATCCGGCAAATAGGACTGCAGCTCCGCAGATACGCGCTGCTCGTCGACTTGCAGATGCACCAGCTTTGAATTCGCGAGGTACGTATTCAGTTCTTTAAACATCCCCGTGATCAAACTGTTGACTTGCGCCCCATATTCGCTCGCCGCATGGACCATCGTTTGCACGGCTACCACAAGTATCGTGCCGAGCAACGTCATCATGGCGAACACGAGCAGGAGCGTTGTTAGCACGGCTATCAACGTGGGAATTCGCCAGCGCCGCACTTGATAGTCGACCATCGGCGATACCGCGGCTGTGACGAAGATCGACAGCACAAAGGGAATCATCACGTC
>DATBAY010000135.1:0-2535 GCA_036271295.1 Lacipirellulaceae bacterium
TGGCTGCTCGCGCTCAACCACACCGGCGCCGGCGACATCACCAACAGCGAAGGCGAGTTCGGCACGGTCGAAGCGTGCCTCATGGCCAGCGTGGCCACGATCCTGGGCATCCACTGCGGTAACATCGCGCTTTACCACGAACAGTCAGAATTCTTTAGCAGCGTCGTGCGGGCACTCACCTCGGCAATCGACGCCAAAGACCCGTATACCTGCGGTCACAGCGATCGCGTGGCACGGCTCTCCGTCGCCTTGGCCCGCCAACTGGGCTGCGACCTGGACGACCTAAACACGATTTACCTCTCGGGTCTGTTGCACGACATCGGCAAGATCGGCATCGACGACAACGTGCTTCGCAAACCGGGCGCGCTTACTCCGGCCGAATTCGAGCACATCAAAACTCACCCCGAGCTCGGTTGCCGCATCCTCGATGGCGTCAAACAGCTCGACAAAGTCATGCCCGTCGTTCGCCATCATCACGAAGCCTGGAACGGCGCTGGATACCCGGCCGGTCTGAAGGCTGAGGAAACGCCGTTCCTCGCTCGCATCGTGGCTGTGGCCGACTCGATTGACGCCATGTCCAGCGACCGCCCGTACCGAAAGGGAATGTCCGACGAAAAACTCGACGCCATTCTTCGCGACGGCGCCGGCAAGCAATGGGACGCCAAAATCGTCGAGGCCGCGTTCCAAGTCCGCGACGAGCTCCGCCGCATCGGCAAAGACGAACGCCACCCGCTGTCGCTGGATGTTGACAACTGGCACGCGATGTCGATGGGCGTCGCCCAACCGAATGCCTAGTCACGGCATCGGCGTGGTATGCTAGGCCCATGGCCCAAGAAGAATCTCCGCGCGAAGACTTGCTTCGCGAAGCCACAGCGCTCCTGGAACGAATTGAGCTCGTTCCGACCGCGCACGGCAAATCGCCTGCTGATGCCTGCCAAGACCCGCCGATCGTCTCGGGCTTCCGTTCCAACGGCGCTTTAAGCATTTTCTTCGGTGATAACGAAGTATATCACTTCAATGCGGCCGGAGAACTCCGCCGCAGCTACCTCGCGGGTCATCTTTACAAAGCACTAAACGGCGAGTTAGTCAGTCTCGCGCGTGTCCGAACTTCTCAGCAAGTCGAGCTGCGCAGCCGTACGCTAGATGCCGAAGAAGAAGCCAAATTCATCTCTACCATGCAGAAAAGATTGGCGGCTCTCGCAGCCAGCCTGACGATGCAGAAGTTCGAATTGCTGCGCGCCGTGCCGCCCGATGCCAAAGTCGCCGATCGCTTGCGCGATTGGCTCGTTCGCCATAGCCAAATACGGATCGCGGCGCGACCAAACGCTTGATGGAATCACGAAACCAGCTTCCGGCCTGGAAATTCCGTCACTTCGCAATCGCCGACCGCCGACATGAGCCGTGTTCCGATCGAATTTGCGTCGCGGCGCACCATCGCCACCCCCAACGGCGATTTCACCTCCAGCGAATAGTCCGCTGATGTGACTCGACCGACGACGGCTCCCGCTTGGGTCAAATCACATGCATCGGCCGGCATGATATTCGCCAAAAATCGAACGCCAACGATTCGCTGGTTCACATGCCCCAGCGCATCAATTCGCGCAACTGTTTCCTGGCCTAAGTAACAGCCCTTCGTGAAACTAATTGCTTCGCGGTCCCGCCCCACTTCCTGTGGCAAATTGTTTTCATCGAAGTCAACTCCGAACAGTGGAAAACCCATTTCAATGCGCGCGATGTTAAACGCCGGCTCCTCGACGGCAACAAAGCCGACTCCAACCAATCCCGCCACAATCGCCGAATCTGCTTCTGGCGCGAAACTTACGATCCATCCAGTGGTCGGCGTCAGTCCATTAATTGAAAACCCGTTAGTTGGCGGCGCAACGTTGCCCACTTGGAGTAGATGGCTGCGCGTCTCCGTCGTGTCTGCGAGTTGAACATCCTCCCGAATGATATATCGATCCAAATGCGCAACGATCGCTGCCGCTTGCCCCGGTGCCCCGATAAAAATCAATTCATCCGCCAAGCAGCCGACGAATCCGTGTCCGATTGACTTTCCCTTGACACTCGTGATGAACGCTTCGCAGCTCGCGCCGATAGTTAACCGCTTAACGTCATTCGTGCAGAAATTGTGGAGAAACGCGTGACGATCTTTTCCACCAATTGAAATGCTCGACCAGCCCCGCAGCGGAACGACCGCGTTGCCACGCCACAGCGCTTGATATTGCCGCACAGGATAGGATTCAATCACGCGCGCCGCCTTCATCATTTACAACGACCACAGCATGTTGCGCATCATTTAGCACCGCAAAACTTTCATGCCGGCTGGCGAGCCGCTCCAAATCTTCGACGTTGTCGACGGGTGCCAACCCCATGTCTTCCACCAATTCTGGACCCAGCTGACTCATGAAATATACGGGTCCGCGTTGCAGAGCTCGCGTTAAATGCCAAGCGGTCAAGCTGTCCGCATCGTGATCGTGGAACACTTTTCGAGCCGCTGTGTCCACATCCGGATCGCCAATGAGCCGACCAAGCGAG